>JBBRWA010000262.1:0-8596 GCA_038246345.1 Chitinophagales bacterium | reverse complement strand
ATCGAACGCTGTCTGGAAACGCTGCCGGAACATGTTTGCTTGTTGACCGTGCAATACCGGATGCACCAGGCAATTATGGGTTTTTCAAACCAATATTTTTACAACGGCGCGCTGGTTGCCCATGACACGGTGGCCGAGCGCGAACTGCCCAATGCCGCTATTTCCGAAGCGAGCGTTTCCTTTATCGACACCGCTGGCTGCGGTTTTGAAGAGCGTTTGCAGGAAAGCCCCACAGCCTTGCACCGAAATCCGAGCCGTTTCAACCCCGAAGAAGCCTTGTTGGTTCGGGAACATTTGATGCAGCTGCTTCAAAACTATGCCTATCTCGAAACACCTGATATCAAATCCGTTGAGCTGCTGCCCAGCATTGGGGTGCTGTCGCCCTACCGGGAGCAGGTTAACCATTTAGAAGACATTTTCCGGGAAGATCCTGTGCTAGCGCCCTTGTTCTTGTCCGGGAAAGCTGCCATCAGCACCATTGATGGCTTTCAGGGTCAGGAACGCGACCTAATTTACATCAGTTTGGTGCGCTCCAACGACAAGCATGAGATCGGGTTTCTGCAAGATTACCGCCGCATGAACGTGGCCATGACACGGGCGCGGATGGTGCTGGTGGTGATCGGCGATTCTGCTACCATTGGGCAGAACAAATTTTACCAGGAGTTTTTGGATTATTGTGGGGAATATGGGGCGTATCGGACGGCTTGGGAGTTTATGCGGTAGGGAGGGCTTTTGGAACCGAAAACAGCAAAAAACTGATATCCTTCTATATTTTACAATAAATAACTTAAAAAAATACAAATTTCCACTAATTAGTTTGCAAAAACGACTATTTGGCATACTTCCGTATCTAAAGTAGCCCCTTATAAATCAAAACGATTTCCCTTGTTTTTCGAAGCTACAGTTGAGTATATACGGCCAAATTGGTTGCATATACTCAATTGGCAATTACGCTTAATGGCGCCTTATGGTGCTGTGTGTCCTCCTAACCACAAACGAAAACTCAGATCCTTTTAACATTTAGAACTCTTACTTTTTATGAAACCTTATAACAACTGCCTGCTCACAATCCTGAGTGTTCTAGTCCTGTTCACTACCAAGCTTCATGCCCAATGCCAAGCTTACACGCCAACCTAGCGCTGGATACTGAGGTGAAGATATTTCCCAATCCCGCCACCGATTTTCTAGAAGTAAAAATCAAAAGCAACGAACCCTACAAATTTGTCCTGCTGCTCAATGGCACAGAGGGGCGACTGATAGACCGCCAAACAACGGACAAGACGGCGCAAGCCAACCTGCGATTTGACTTGAAAAACCTCGCAGCAGGGGATTATACTGTCACCGTGATCAGCCAAGCAGGGCATTTTGAGTAAACATAAAGGTGCAAGGTGAAGCGCCGCTAAGGGTGACAGGAATGCTGTACGTACTGTCGGATCACAAAGTGGTATCAAGGGTGCCGCTGCCGGTTGTAAGCGTTATGGGCGTGTTTTGCATACTAAAAAGCGTGAAGACAGCAGAAGAATCGATGAGGACGGGCAATAAATAAGGATCGTTGGCGGTGACAGTCGGGCGATGTGACACGCCACAATGTGACGGTTGTACTACCATTGACGTTCCAGGTAAATATGTAGGGGCTTGTCATTACCGTAGTGGTAATCAAGGGGAGAACGTAGTTTATCGAATAGGTGATGGTGTAAGGGTAAGGCAGATTCCCAGTGATAAAATGACAATTTGTAAAAGCTTGGAAGACTTAGCCCATAGTCCGGTTTTGGATAAAAAAGATGAAAAATATGGTAAAAGATGAAAAATGCCGCCTTTTATCGAATTCATTATACCATTCACCAACAAGGACAAACAGATTATCCGACGTTTTGTGAACAAGCAGCAGATACAGATGTTGATACAGGGACAACAAACGATTGAAATGTCTGTAACCTGTTTTGATAAACCATGAAAATATTATTGATCATACTCGCAATATTGTTGTTGGCTTTTTTTGCCGTACAAATTTTTGCTATGAGCACGCAAAGAAACATTGAGACGTACCCTTATGTCGTCAAGAAAAAATACTATAAATTTGAAATAAGGAGTTACGAAGCAAGTTTGTTTACCACGGTCAAACTTTCTACCAAAGAATATAAAGATGCCTCAAGCAAAGGTTTTTCTATTCTGGCAGGATACATTTTCGGTGGTAACCAAAGCAAGGAAAAAATAGCTATGACCTCCCCTGTAGCCATGTCTTTGGAAGACTCCATGACGATGATGTTTATGGTTCCAAAAAAGTTTAATAAAGAAACGCTTCCTCAGCCAAACCAATCAGCGATAGAATTCCGGGAAGAACCCGCTAAAACTGTTGCTGCCATCACCTTTGGTGGTTGGGCGGATGATGCAAAAATAGAAAAGTATAAAGCGAAATTAAAGGCAGCTTTAGATGCCGAAGGAATTACTTATACAAACCGGTTTTATTTTTTAGGATACAATCCGCCTTTTGAATTTTTTAACCGTAAAAATGAAATTATTGTCGAGTTGCCGCTTGAGAAGATTTAAAAAATAGCGTCGTTGCGATATTTGCCCTCCGCACCCGCGAGATCTTCCATACCACATGATAGCTTTGTTAAAATAGGCTAGTGCCGCGTCCGGCACTAGCCTATTTTAATTGACTTTGCGCCTTCAGGGCAAGGAGCGCTGGCGCGAGCGCAAATAATTGGTCGGTATCATCCTAAGGAGTGATTGAAATCATATTTTGCTGACTTGGTGGAGCCGACCTTTGGCAAAAATTAGTGAATAAACCTGGCACAGATACATTTATGGACAACCCATCGAAAACGATTACAATTGACAACTATTTGGATGTTCATTACATACACAGAAGCAACTGGTTAAGAGCTGCCGTTTTGGGCGCAAATGATGGCATAATATCTATTTCAAGTCTTGCAATAGGTGTTGCCGCCGCAAGCACAACAAGAGATCCAATTATTTTAGCAACAGTCGCAGGACTTGTTGCAGGAGCTTTGTCCATGGCAGCTGGTGAATATGTTTCTGTAAGTTCACAAACAGACACAGAAAAAGCAGACATTGAAAGAGAGATAAAAGAGCTGAAAGACATGCCCGAAGAGGAACTGAAAATATTAGCTCAAATCTATGAGAAGCGCGGACTACAAAAAGAAACAGCCATGCAAGTAGCCGTAGAGCTGACCAAAGCAGATGCCTTGGGGACACATATTAGGGACGAATTAGGCATAAACGAAATCAGTCAAGCCAACCCGATACAAGCTGCATTAGCATCAGGAGCGGCATTTACTGTTGGGGGTGTTTTACCGCTTTTGGTAATTCTTTTTTCACCTGTGAGCGGTATGGAATATCGACTATATGGCTTTACTATAATTTTCCTGGTCATTTTAGGGACAATGGCCGCAAAAACAGGCGGTTCAAGTGTAAGAAAAGCCATCTTACGTATTACTATTTGGGGAACACTTGCTATGGGCTTGTCTGCGTTAGTGGGCTATATCTTTGGGGTAAGAATGTGATGTCAAAAAACCATTCATCCTGCAAAATTAATATGTGAATGATGTAACTTATTTCAAAAATTGCGTAGATCAATCTTTAAAGTAGCTCCACCTTTGTGGTAATACTATTATTCAGTAATATTCTGAATAATTTAAGATAAAAATATTCAGCACTTACAATTTCTGGTAATTCATAATTTCAAAACAAATACAATGGAACAAAATCAAGATAACGAAATAATCACCATGCCACGAATCGGCGATAGAGCGCCTGAATTTAAAGCCATCACGACACAGGGCGAGATCAATTTCCCAACAGATTATAAAGGCAAATGGATTATTCTTTTCAGCCACCCGGCCGACTTTACGCCAGTGTGTACATCGGAGTTTATGACGTTTGCAAATCGAGAGCCTGAATTTTCGGCCCTAAACTGTCAATTGGTCGGTTTGTCCATTGATGGCTTATACAGCCATATAGCCTGGCTGAGAACCATAAAAGAGAAGATCGAATTTAAGGGCATGAAAAACGTGGAGGTTACTTTTCCGTTAATCGAAGACATTACCATGAATGTCGCCAAAAAGTACGGCATGATCCAACCGGGCGAAAGTTCTACCAAAGCAGTCAGAGCGGTCTTCTTTATTGATCCAAAAGGATTTGTTCGTGCCCTCATTTACTACCCGCTTTCAATGGGGAGAAATTTCGATGAATTAAAACGAGCACTCATCGCCATGCAAACAGCGGACGCCTATAGCATCGCAACACCTGCAGATTGGCAGCCTGGAGATGATGTCATTGTGCCCACGGCAGGATCCTGTGGTGTTGCCAACGATAGAATGGAAACCAAAGAGGAGGGCGTTACCTGCTATGATTGGTTCTTCTGCACTAAAAAACTCTCCCTGGAACTTGTAAACAATCCTCCAAAAACGAATTAATTATGATTACAGCACCACACCTTCATGCTATGGTTGTTCATTTCCCAATAGCCTTATTAATGACAGGTTTTTTATCAGAACTAATTGCGCTGTTTAGTAAAAGGCAGTTTTTTAAAAATGCATCATTCTATCTGCTGGTACTCGGAACATTGGGTGCCGTTGCGGCCTATGCAAGCGGCAGTTATGCTGGTGATGGAATGACTGATGGTATCCTGCAAGAACCGCTGGAATTACACGAAGATGCTGCTCTTGTGACACTTTTGCTGGCCATAATTACTGCGCTTTTCAGCGCAGCGATGTATTTTTTCAACTATCAAAAAGCCTGGGCTAAATGGGCAAGCTTCCTGTTGTTTGCCGTCTTGGTAGGCTATGTTGCAAGAACCGGCTACTTGGGCGGACAGTTGGTTTTCAAACACGGTGCAGGTATAGAATTAGCACTGCCTGATTTTGGAGCGCAACCCAAAGAATAACATTACAGCTTATAGGAACATACCGTTCCGTTCAAATTTTAAAAAAATAAAAAATAAAAAAATGAAAAAATTAATTTTACTGTTCGTTTTGGGAATAGTCTCCATAGCCGCTCTGCTTCAATCTTGTAATGGAAAAGCTGAGGATAAAAGCAACGTTAAAGACTTAAACAAGGCCGATACAACAGCAACGACAACAGTCAAAAAGCAAGATCCACAAAAACTAATCATCCAAAATATGCACGATGCCTATAAAGGAGAGACGACAGCGCACTTTAAATATGCTGCTTACAGCAAAAAAGCAGCAGCAGAGGGGCATAATGAAATAGCTATGCTATTCAAAGCTGCCTCTGGAGCTGAACTGATTCACGCTAATAACCATAAAGTCGTTTTGCTTAGAATGGGCGAAACAATCCCTGAAATCATACCAGAATTTTCGGTAAAAACTACAGCTGAAAATTTAAAGGAAGCCATAGAAGGCGAGAGCTATGAGTTTAATACGATGTACCCGGCATTTATTACAAATGCAAATGATGCAGGAAATTATATGGCTCAAATAAGTCTGACATATGCCTATAAAGTGGAGCAAAAGCATAGAGATTTTTATATTGCAGCTTTGGCAGCACTTGAAGCTGGCACCGCCAATACACTCGCTAAAATTTACTTTTTGTGTCCTACCTGTGGAAACACCTATGCCACGACAGCACCCAATCGTTGTGAAATTTCGATGACAGATTCTAAGCTGTTTATCAAGGTTTCAAGTTTGTAAAATCGTTGTTTGTCAGATAAACGCTTTTGTGTCAAAAGGTACACAAGGCTAAAACTTCAAAAAACAGTCCAATTTTAATTTGGCTATAATGGCGTGAAAAGTTGACAACTTTTCACGCCATTGCTTCTACTCATACAGCAAGTACTGCAAACGAAAGGCCTTGTAAGCATCAAGCCCTTTCGCCCAACTTTCTCGAATTTCTACCTCCGTTTTCCCTTCCAATATTTGATTTCGAAACACATCCGTACCCGCCAGCAAATCCATAAAATTGTCCTTCCTAAAAAACACCGGTTTGTTCGGGAAGGCCGCATAATAGTCTAACAACCAACGAATATTAAGTTGATTGCAGTTTCGAAGGCTATCTTCAGAAATATGGCGAAAATCCCAACCCTTGCATACCCAGCGTTCATGGGCAGGCGCTTTATTGCCTGCATTGGGTCGCGGGATAAAATGGAAGGAATCCACCCCAAAATCAGGGTGACCAACCACTTCAAATGGAAAATCCGTGCCGCGGCCAAGGCTACAGGTGCTGCCTTCGAACAAACACAACGAGGGGTAAAGCAACGCGGAACGTGTACTGGGCAAATTGGGTGACGGCTTTACGGGCAGATCATAGGGAGTATGGTGGGTATAATGTGTACAGGGAACAACTGTCAGGTTCAGGTCTGACGCTTTGTTGATCCATGCTTCACCCTTGTACATGCGCGCCAGTTCGCCCACCGTGCAACCATGCGCAATCGGTATCGGCGCAATACCAACAAAAGACTTAAACTGTATGTCAAGCACGGGCCCATCAATCAAATGCCCATTGGGATTGGGGCGGTCCAGCACGATGATCGGCTTGCCTTGCTCCGCACATGCTTCCATCACGTAATACAAAGTACTGATATAAGTATAGAACCGCGCCCCGACATCCTGAATATCAAACACGACGACATCAAGGCTATCCAGGTCTTCCGCAGATGGTTTCTTTCTTTTTCCATACAGGGAAGCAATCAAGGCTCCCGTGCGCAAATCGTAACCATCCTTTACCGTTTCCCCCGCATCAGCCTCACCGCGAAAGCCGTGTTCGGGAGCAAAAATGCATGTCACCATAACGCCTCGATGGAACAGGGTATCGATCAAGTGCTGGTCGCCAACGCGGGAAGTTTGGTTTACGACAAAACCCACCCGTTTCCCTTCCAAAAAAGGCAAGTATTCGCCTATTCTTTCAGCTCCTACCACGATGCGCTCATTTCCATCCGCTGGTTCATTTTGGACAAGGGAGTTATTGCTGCTCAAGAAGACAAGCATCAAAAACGCGATTGGAATAAATTGGCCGGAGGTCATCCCACTACCCTTTCCAATAATATTTTTCAAATTAAAAAATCTTTTCAAAACAAAAAGTGTTTTATATTTGCAGATAAAAATTTCATTCGATAATGTGATAATTCGACCATAAAGGAATGCGATAATGTGATAATAAAACACGTTGTTCTTGGCATCACTTGATAGCTTTGACTTTTGAACCGCAGCCAGGCGCGAAGCCATCATTATCACATTATCTCATTATCACATTATCAAATTATCAAATTATTTTGTTCGCTATCATCGACGTTGAAACCACCGGCGGCACCGCCCGCTGGGAACGGATTACCGAAATCGCTATCGTGTTGCACGATGGAGAGAAAGTGGTGGATACCTTTTCAACCTTGCTTAATCCCGAGCGCAGCATTCCCTGGAATATCACCCAGATAACGGGAATAACCGATGCGATGGTGTCGGATGCACCCCGTTTTTTTGAAGTGGCCAAACAGATCGTCCAAATGACGGAGGACTGCATTTTCGTCGCCCACAACGTCACTTTTGATTACAACTTCATCCGGGAAGAATTTGCCCGTCTCGGTTTCGATTACACCCGAAAACAGCTCTGCACGGTGCGCTTGGCACGGAAAGTATTCCCCGGCTTGGCGAGCTACAGCCTCAGCAACCTCAAAAACCATTTCAACATCCACGCCGAAAAAAGTCACCGCGCCCTCGACGATACCCTGGCGACCACTAAACTCTTTGAATTGATACTCGCGGAGCAAGAAGGCGGGGGAAGTATAAGGGGGCTCGTGAACCAAGGCGTAAAGGAAACCAAACTTCCGCAGAACATCACGCTTGAACGCCTTCATGCAGTGCCTGAATCTTGTGGTGTATATTATTTGCACGATATACGGGGAGAAGTTATTTACGTTGGAAAGAGCCTGAATATCCGAAAGCGCCTGTTCGAGCATTTTGCAGACATGACGCCCAAAGGGGAAAAATTGCGTGTAGGTGTAGCTGATTTGAGCTGGGAAATCACGGGGAGTGAACTGGTAGCGCTGCTGCACGAAAGCGCAGAAATAAAACGCTTGCAACCGCCCATCAACCGGGCACTCCGAATTCGGAATTATGCCGGCGCTATTTTCACGTATACTGATCAAAACGGGTACAAATGCCTCGCCGTGGGCAAACGAACAGAAAAAAACGCCCGCAAACTCGATCTGGTGGCGGAATACCCGAAACTGGACCATGCCAAATCGCACCTGCAAAGCATGGTTCGAAGTTGGGAGCTCTGCTTCCGGCTTGCCAATCTGGACAGTTCAGAAAAAGCTTGTTTCCACTATTCCATCAAAAAATGCCATGGTGCCTGTATCGGTGAAGAATCGCCAGCAGACTACAATGAACGGGTGGCATTGGCCATGGCTGAAATTGACAAACGGCTTTCTGGTAGTTTTTTCCTGATAGATAGGGGAAGATCGGAAGGCGAAATGGCTCTTGTAGGCGTTCAGGATGGCGTGTATCGCGGATTTGGCTACGTGGGTGCCGACATGGGTGAAAGCACCGTGGAAGACCTTTTGGAATGCCTCAAGCCGCTTGACAGCTCCAATCCAGATGCCGCACGCATCATCCATTAT
>JBBRWA010000261.1:0-8645 GCA_038246345.1 Chitinophagales bacterium | reverse complement strand
TGTCAAGGTTTCAGGTTGTCAAGGTTTCAGGTTTCAAAGGTTTCAGGTTTCAGGTTGGCTTCGCGCTTAGAAACTGTGGAAATCCATCCCCTCAAAATGTAAAAAAAGGAAGGTTTCAGGTTTCATGGTTTCAGGTTCGAACTGCTTCAATATTTGTAAGAAGGGATTGAAGGGTTAGTAACAAGTCAAAGATTTCCATCCCGCACACTTTTTTGGACGAATATCCAAAGTGGCCAAGCGCGAAGCCAACCTGAAACCTGAAACACTGAAACCTGAAACCCTGACAACCTGAACCCCCTTTATTATTCGAAGACAACTTCAACCACATCCTCCACTTTCAACCCCAACAGCGATGCCGCCTTGCCCATATTCACTGCGATTTCCAGAAAATCGGCGGCATTAAAAAGGCAGAGTTGTTCGCCTGTGGGCACATCACAATAATTGCCGGAAAGCTTCGTAATAGGGTCGTTCCTTTTAAAAAACAGGGAGAATTCGCGGCCATTGAGCGCTTTTTCAAAAATTTCACGGCGAATATTGACCACCACATTTTCAAAATTATCCACGTGAATCACGGTGCCGCGGATGCGCGTGGGCGTGATGACGGGCTGTATGCTGATGCGCTCCAACAAGGGAGCAGGATACTCGCCGAGTTCTTCGAAAGGTTTGTTTTGGGCAAAATGCGCCAAAGCATCGGAAAACACTTTTTTCACCGCAAAATGCTCCTTCGGGTCTGCGGGCAGACTGCGGAGGTTGTTTTGGTCGATGTTTTGAAAAAGTATGGTCAGCAGGCCATTGTCGGGCGCGATAAAATAATGCCCTTCGTGCCGCAATGCTACAAAACGGAAATCGGGCTGGTACACGCAGTTTACACCAATAAGATGGATGGTGCCTTCCGGGAATTCCCGCCAGATATTGGCGACAACAAATGCGCCTTGAACGATATCGAAAGGCTTGACATCGTGGGAGATGTCGATAAGCGGCAATTCGGGTGCACGGCTTAGCAGGGCGCCTTTGAGTGCGCCGACATAATAATCCTGGGTGCCGAAATCTGTGGTGAGGGTGACGAGTTGCATCAAAGCTTTGTTGTTTGGTGGCTGCAAAGTATGAAACTAAAAGACAGGATTTATTGTTGTACCATTCTTCCTACAAAACCTTATTTTTGTGGGTAACAAACGGGTTTTATTTAAAATGCATGGAAGCCCGGCGCAGACAAATCTCTAAAAATCAACCCGCTGCGCGCCGACAACTTCCCGCTGCTAAAAATTTGAGGACTTAATTTGAGCGAAATCATTCTCACTGTCGATGGTGTCGACCTGGTCGAACTCTTCGGCGAAAACAATGCAAAACTAAATCTTTTGCGCAAATCATTCCCTGATGCGGTAATAACTTCGCGTGGGAACGGCCTAAAAATTTCTGGCGACAAAAAAGATTCCCAGAATGCTAAGGCTAAATTTGAAATGATGGTGCGCTACCTGCGCGAGCATCACGAACTCTCTATTCAAACGGTGGAAGACCTGCTTGGCGGCGAAAACCCTTTTGAAGTGCGCATCCCTGTGGAAGGCGACGGCTCTAGCGGCAACGTGATTTTGCATGGTCGCGAAGGTCGCCCCATAAGGGCTAAAACACGCAATCAGCGAAAATTGGTGGACGCTTGCGATACCAACGATATCGTGTTCGCACTCGGGCCAGCTGGTACGGGTAAAACCTACACGGCCGTGGCCATTGCCGTGCGGGCGTTAAAAAACAAACTGATCAAAAAAATTGTGCTCACCCGCCCCGCCGTGGAAGCTGGTGAAAACCTAGGCTTCCTGCCCGGCGACCTCAAGGAAAAGGTAGACCCCTACCTGCGTCCGCTCTACGATGCGCTCGACGACATGCTGCCCATGGACAAGCTCAATTTCTTCATGGAAAACCGCGTCATCGAAATCGCCCCGCTGGCCTTCATGCGCGGTCGCACGCTCGACAACGCCTACATCATCCTCGACGAGGCTCAAAACGCCTCGCCGCTGCAACTCAAAATGTTCCTGACCCGCCTCGGCCCTTCTGCCAAGTGCATCATCACGGGCGACTTGAGCCAAATCGACCTGCCCTACCACCAAAAATCAGGCTTGCGCCAGGCGTCAGAGATACTGACGGGCGTGGAGGGTGTCGCAACCATCACCCTTACCACGGAAGACGTGGTGCGGCACCGTCTGGTGAAGGAGATCATTAAAGCTTACGAAAAAATTGAAACGGAAGATCGCGCCCGGAAAGAGCGGAAAAAAGCGGAGCAGAACGGGGAGAAAGAAGCAGCAGCGGAAGAGGTGCCAGAACCAGCCAAGGAGTAGGGAGTTCGGATTTTGGAATGCGGATTTCGGATTTCGGATTTTGGAATGCGGATTTCGGATTTCGGATTTTGGAATGCGGATTTCGGAATAGGAGCGCTTGGCTTTTGTTCGTTGCCGATCAGTGAAAGGGTCCCTTTTCCCCTATTGATGATTAACATTGACTAAGCATTCGTTTTCACCGCCTGCTGAAAAACAAAACGTCTGGTAGTCTGCAATAATACAATAGGGAAACTGCCCCAAATACGAGTTTAATGCCAAGCTAGCTTTTCGTTAGAAAAATAATAATCGTCAGCGAACAAAAGCCAAGCGCTCCCATTCCGAACTCCGCACTCCGAAATCCGCATTCCGAAATCCGCATTCCGAAATCCGCACTCCAAAATCCGCACTCCATATTCCGCATTCCGAAATCAATTCATTCTTGCCGGCATAAACATTTTGAACTCCGGCACGGGCACATCAAAATAAGTGCCATCGTCTCGGCGGGTCATGAGGAATGTCCCGCGCATTTTTCCGATGTCGGTTTTCAGGTCGCAAAAGGAAGCATATTGGTGTATTTCACCGGGCTTTAATATCGGTTGCTGTCCAATAACGCCTTCGCCCTCCACTTCCCGGATGGTGCCAATGGCATCGTGGATAAACCAGTGTCTACGAAGTAGTTGCACGGTGAAGTCGCTACCATTTTCAATGGTAATATGATACCCAAAAATGAAGTTGCCCTCCTTTGGATCGGAGTGCTGCGGTAGGTATTGCGTTTCTACCGTGATGGTGATGCCATTGGTTGTCAGTATTTCCACGTCCGCAAGGTAGGGGAGTTGGGTTGATATTACAAAATAGAAAATTGGGCAGAATCGTTGGATGTGGATACTATTGAGCCTTGCTTTCTTTAACAAAGAGGAGTACACCAGCAATAAAGGCGAGGAGTCCAGTGCCTAAAAGCCAGGTGCTGTTTGGGTTGCCTTCCAATTTAAAGGTTGCTCTTAGAAACACGGCAATGGATGAGAGTACAAGAATAAATATTGAAAGATTTTTCATGACTTTGATTTTTAGTAAGTGCAAGTTTAATTGAGGGAGGGGAAACGAGCAAATTTTGCTTCAGACATATCCGTTTCGCTGCATTTTACCAATGTTAAGGGATTAAGTTGAAAGCACAAAATTGGTAAGGTGCTTTCCCGTGAAAAGTAGGATTTAATGCTCATAACGGACATAGAATCCGCTCGAATATAGGTAATCGCCCGACTTTGGCTAATATTGCGCCCTAAAACCTTACTGTATGCGTCTTCCTTCTCTATCTTTTGTTGCCCTCTTAGCCTTTTTGCTGTGTTCAGCACAGCAACTTTCAGCCCAAGACACTCCACCCAAATCAGACAGCACCAAAGTTGCCACAAAAGCGGCCACACCGGCTGCTGACAGCACCGGAAAGGACAAGAAAAAAAGTCCGAAGCCTTTTTCAGAGGTCATCACTGCGAAAGCAGTTTCCATGCAAGGTGTATTGTCGGTACACCGCATTGACGATAAATACTTCCTGGAAATTCCTGATTCCATTTTTGGCCGCGACATGATGGCCATCACCCGCGTGGCCAAGGTGCCAACGGGCGCTGGTTACGGCGGCGAACAAGCCAACGACCAGGTTATCCGTTTTGAGCGCGGCCCTTCCGACAAGGTGTTTATACGCGCCGTAGAATATCGCAACGTGAGCAGTGATTCCTTGCAGCCCATTTACAAGGCCGTGCGCAATTCCAATGTGGATCCTATCGCGGCGGCTTTCGACGTAAAAGCGTACCGCAAAGACACTTCTGTGGTGATCGAAGTGAGCGATTTTTTTAAAGAATCCAACCAAATTTTTTCCCTGCCGCCACTGACGCAGCAAGGCTACAAACTGGGCGAGCTCCAAAAAGACCGCAGCTATATCTCCAGTATCCGCGCCTATCCGATCAACGTGGAAATACGCAGCGTCAAAACTTTTAAGGTGTCGCCGCCATCCCTAAAACCTTCGGGTTCCGATCCTTCGGAGCGCTCAAGCCTGCCGGGTGGACTAGCCGCTGGGGCCGCCACTTTTGAGCTGAATACCTCCCTGATTTTGTTGCCCAAAACGCCCATGCGCAAGCGCTTTTATGATCCACGCGTGGGTTATTTTGCCACAGGCTACACCGTGTACGACGATAATGCTCAAAAGGCAGAAGGTGAAACCTTTGCGGTGCGCTGGCGCCTGGAAGCCAAAAATGACGCGGATGCCAAGCGACAACAAAAAGGTGAAAAAATAGAACCAGCAAAACCCATCGTGTTTTACATCGACCCGGCAACCCCGGTGAAATGGCGCGCATTTTTGAAGCAAGGCATTCAGGATTGGCAACCAGCGTTTGAGCAAGCGGGCTGGAAAAATGCCATTCTTGCGCGCGATTGGCCGGAAAACGATACGACGATGAGCCTGGAAGACGCGCGTTTTTCCGTCATCCGTTACTTCGCTTCCGATGTCCAAAACGCGTATGGCCCCAATGTGAATGATCCCCGTTCTGGCGAAATCATCGAAAGCCATATCGGCTGGTTTCACAACGTCATGCGGCTATTGAAAATGTGGTACACCATCCAAGCAAGTGCCGTGGATGCGCGTGCGCAAAAACCCAAATTTGAAGATGAACTGATGGGCAAATTGATTCGTTTTGTGTCAGCGCATGAAGTGGGACATACCCTCGGCTTGCGGCACAATTTCGGGGCCAGCAGCGCCACACCCGTTGAAAAACTGCGCGATAAAAAATTCATGGACGAAAATGGACACACGTCCTCTATCATGGATTACGCCCGTTTTAATTACGTAGCGCAACCTGAAGACGGCATTACCGACCTTTTTCCCCGCGTCGGCGATTACGATCGCTGGGCCATTGAGTGGGCCTACAAGCCTATTTACAACACCAAAGATGCAGAAGAGGATAAAAAAATATTGAACCGCCTTTACCTCGACAAAGCCGCAGGCAATCGCCGCCTTTGGTTCCTCACCGAAAGTAGCTCTTACGACCCCCGTGCCCAAAGCGAAGACCTGGGCGACAACGCCGTAAAAGCTTCCGAATACGGCATCAAAAACCTGAAACGGATTCTGCCCAACATCACCCAATGGACCAAAGAGGAGGCAGAAGATTATGAGGAAGCAGAGGAAACCTACAATAATGTAGTGGGCCAATTCCGCCGCTACATGGGCCATGTTACGAAATGGGTCGGCGGCGTGTTTGAAACGCCCAAAAGCTCCGATCAGGCAGGTGTGGTGTACGAAGCTGCCCCCGCCGACATGCAGCGCAACGCAGTGAAATTCCTGAACCAGGAGCTTTTCCAAACCCCTACCTGGCTCATAGAACCTTCCATTCAAAAACTTATCAAACCTGATAACGGCGTGGCATCCATCAGCCGCATACAGGAAGGAACGCTTAACAGCTTGTTCTCTACAGATCGCCTGTTGCGCTTAATTGAAAACGAAGCAGCCGACCCAAAGACGTATACCATGCCCAACTTGTTCGATGATCTGCGCACGGGGATATGGTCAGAGCTAAGTGCCGGACAATCCATCAGCGTACACCGCCGCAACTTGCAAAAGGTTTTTTTGACAAAAATGATTGCGCTGTACAAACCCAGCCCAGCCGGGCCAAATGCCGGATTTGATCCCGCAAAATCGGATATCCCTTCTGTTGCGTTGGCGAATTTGATGCAATTGAAAACTATTATAAGCACCGCAATGTTTGCAACGAATGATAGCATGAGTCGCTATCATTTGCAGGATTGTTTGGGACGCATCGAGGATGCATTGAAATCGGATCGATAAATTATGAATATTCTACTCACCACCCTCAACGCGAAATACATCCACCTCAACCTGGCCATCCGCCTGCTGTATGAGCTGAATGTCGATTTCGAAGGGCTGGATTGGCATGAATTTACCATCAAAGAAGACCGCGACGACATTGCTGACCGCTGCTCCAATTACGAGGTGGTGGCTTTTAGCTGCTATATCTGGAACATCAGCCAGACACTGGACGTTGCCCGGCGTATCAAGCAGCGCAACCCCGCCATTCAAATCCTGCTCGGCGGACCAGAAGTGAGTTACGAATGGCAAGATGTTATTTCCAGGCCGGAGGTGGATTATATTATCACTGGTGAAGGCGAAACGCCGTTTCAAGCTTTTTTACAGCAATACCCGGCGGTTCAGGATGTGCCAGGTTTGGTACACAAAACCAATGGTATGGTGCAGCACAACCTGGAAGCCGCCATTTTCGACCTGAACAACTACCGGGGCATCAACCCTTACCGCCACGATGCGCCCAAAGATTTGTACAACAAGGTCTCCTACATAGAAACCTCCCGCGGCTGCCCCTACAAGTGCGAGTTTTGCCTCGCCAGTCTCGACAACAAGGTACGCTACCTGCCCAATGAGACCATCAAAGAGCACCTGCTGCACCTGATGACCCATGGCCGCGTGATCAAGTTCCTCGATCGCACCTTCAACATCAAGCGCGATTTCACGATTGATATTTTCCAGTTTATTTTGGAACACCACCGCCCCGCAAACGTGTTTCAGTTTGAAATCACGGCGGACATCCTGCATCCCGACATTATCCGCTTCATTCAGGAAAAGGTGCCGGTGGGTTTATTCCGCTTTGAAATTGGCATTCAGACGGTGAACCAGGTGGCCAATTTGGAGGTGAGCCGCAAACAGAATTTTGACAAAACAAAAGGCATCATCCTAGCCTTGGCCGATAAGGTGGAAATGCACCTCGACCTGATCGTGGGCCTGGCACTCGACTATTGGGATGATGTAAAATACAGCTTTGAGGAAGTGTTCAAACTCTTTGCACCGGAATTGCAGATGGGTTTCCTCAAATTCCTGAAAGGCACCAAAATGCGCGACAAGCTCGAACAACACGGTTTTGTGTACGACCCGGAACCGCCTTATCAGATCATTGAGAGCAATTATTTGTCGCGGGAAGAGCTGTTCAAATTGGAAGTGCTGGAACAAGCCTTGGAGATTTATTGGAACAAAAAGCGCACACCGCAGTTGTTGAAATACGTCACCGCCCGCTACTCCGTTTTCGATTTTCTGCTGAATCTGGGTCTGTTTTTTGGAGAAAGAAAAGAATTCCACCAGCATACCCTGACCGATATTTTTGAAATTGCCGCCGATTTTGTCGCGGAGCAATATCCCGACGACCCCATCATGCTGCAAATGCTGGGTGCTGATTATTACCTCTATTCAAAGATGCGACCTAAGCAGTTGTGCTGGACAGAAGCAGCACCAGAAATTCGGGATGAACTGCTGCGCAACCTGCCCACCAGCACCCACAAATACCGCTACTTCGTGCTGCCGCTGGATTTTGATTTCCCGCATTTTGAACGCACACAAGAGCTGATCTTAGAAGCCACGCCGCTGCTGGTTCGCTATGATGGACGGAAAAAGGCGGAATGGGTGGCGACGGTTGGTATTGAGGCTATTGCAGAAATCACTGCATAACACAAGTCATCCCTTGATTTTTGGAAAAAAATAGGTGTAAATTTGAGCATTTGTGTATACTTATTGGTCGGACGATGAAAAATCGTCAGACCAAATGGCCCTCGTCCGACCACTTTTTGTGGTCTGACGAATAAGTAAAAACGAATGCAACAGATTCACTTAGTGCCCCGTCCCTCTAAAAACCACAAGAATTCACGGAAATAAGGGATGGCTCATATTCGCCTGACGCGCACTTTTTCCAGCAGCCATGTCCGCTCCGCCACGAGCGGCGTTTCCAAAATTTTCTTTTCCAGCTTCAATCTTGCAGCGTTGGCACCAGGCGGCAGGCGCAACAAGAGTCCTGTAAATCGCGCCAGATTGCGGTACATTTCCCGGTGATAGCCTATTTCGCCATGCCTGCGCAGCCATAAAAGCAGGTTTTCCAACAGCGATTCCAATGCTGTAATGGCATCTTGTTCAAAATATATCTTGAGCAACATCTTTCGGCTTTCCAGTTTGTACATCGGGTCTTGGAGGGTAACATCCCGCAATAATGCCTGGGCTTTGTCAAAATCGCCCTTCCGGAAATGATATATAGCGAGGTTGTACTGGTAAATATTTTCCTGCTCTTTGGCCGCCAGTTCGAAACGGAATCGTTCGAGGAAAGCAGCCGCTTCCTCCCAGGCTTCGAGGGCCAGAAACGACATCAAAACATTGTTGTACGTGTATTTCGACAGGCTTCCTTGCTCGTCGTACAAAAGTTTTTTTTCAAGGCCCAACAAATAAAAATCGAGTGTGCGGCGAATGGCAGCTTTGTCCCCGGCGTTGATGCGTCGAATGCCGTGATTGAT
>JBBRWA010000260.1:0-8672 GCA_038246345.1 Chitinophagales bacterium | reverse complement strand
GGTGCTGGAAGCTCGGGCGATACAAGCCGAACGCTTCAAGGATTTACCGGATGTGTATTGCAATGCGCAAATGCCAGGGCGTATGGTGCACGATGTGTGTCAGCTTACACCGACCGGGCTTGCGCTGCTGAAAACGGCGATGGAAAAATTACAGCTATCGGCGCGGGCGTATGACCGGATTTTGAAGGTTGCCAGGACGGCGGCGGATTTGTCGGGGAGCAAGGATATACGGATAGAGGATTTGGCGGAGGCGATACATTATCGGAGTTTGGATCGGGAGGGGTGGGCGGGGTGAGTCGAGTGCGGAATTTGGAGTGGGGAGTGCGGAATGGGCTTCGGGTTTGGCGCCCCATTCCGCATTCCGCACTCCTCAAGCCGCCCTGCTTGGGGTGGGTTCAGGGCGTTTGGCGGTGGGGGAGGAAGACCAAGCAAGGCGGAACTTCCTGCTCCTTAACCCCGTTTCTGGCGTTAGCGCCTCCTGATGATTTGGGGGCGTTTTTTTTGTACTAGGTGCTGTGGAAATTCTAATCATACAACTTATTCCGTAGGGCAAATTTTACGATTCCGGCAATATTGGAGGCATTTGTTTTTCGGCGAATATTTTTAGCATAAGTCTCCACTGCTGAAAAAGGCAGGTTGAGTTTTTCCGCAATTTGCCTAGTGGTATATTCATCTACAATAAGCTTGATAATATGAAGCTCTCGTGTGGTGAATTCAGGGATGCTGGGCAACTGGGGTTTGGAGGGTGTCAATAGAGGTTTATAAATTTGGCCATCCGCAACGATACGCATAGCCTTAGTAATCTCATCCATCCCAGATTCTTTCAAAATATATCCTTTGGCTCCCGCTTGGTAAGCTTCATCATCGAAATTGTCGTGCTGCGTGAGCACCAGAACCTTTAAATCCGGATAACGTTCCGATATGTGTTGTAACAGCACCAAACCATTCATGCCTTTCATTTCTAGGTCGGTGACCACTAAATCTGGGAGCCTTTCAACAGCTGCAAGATACTCGAGCGCAGCGTAGCCATCGGCCAACTGACCTACTACTTTCAAGTCGGGCGTTTGAGCCAATGCCGCCTTGATACCGTCCGACAGGGCACGGTGATCATCCACTAATAAGATTTCGATCATGGCAATTCAGGTTTTTGTAAAGGAATTTCAATAGAAATGGTAAAACCATGCCCTGGTGAAGTCATGATTTCTGGTGTATTGCCGCCGAGATTTTGGGTTTTTTCTATAATGCTATTCAAGCCCAAACTTTTTTTCTCGGCAAAAGTGCTGTCGTAATCAAAGCCGGTACCGTCGTCATGATAAGTTATAAAAACCGCGCGATTATCGGTATCTATTGCCAACTCAATTCTGCTAGCCCGCGCATATTTAAGTGTATTACTTACCATTTCTTGTACCATATGCCAGATTTCGATCTCAGTAGTAATACCCAGTCGTTTGCTGTTCAAGTTGGTGATAAATTCCACTTCAATAAGGTTGGGTTGACTGATCCGCCGAAGCAGGTCGTTGATGCTTTCATATAAACCCACTTCTTGGATGATGCCGCCCTTTTGGTGGGATAGCCTTCGGGTGTGGGCGGCCAGGTTGCGCAGTTCACCCGACCAGCCTTTTTGCTGAGGGTGCTGAGGTTTGGCGTTTTCAATTTCATAGGAAAGGGAAAGCACCGTATTTGCGATATCGTTGTGCAGAACGTGTTTGGTTTCTTCTCGTTCGAGTTGTTGCCCTTCAATTATGCCTTGAAGAAATCGCAGCTGGGCATCTTTCAGGGTGTCTTCAATCGCCTGATTTTGATTTGCTATTTTCAAGTTTTGGCGCTGCTCCCGTTGTCGCCAGATCAAAGCGCCCACGGCAGCAAGTAGTCCCAAAATGGCAGCCAGCGAAGCCCAAAGGCGCTGTCTTTCGTGACTTTTGTCAATTTCCAGCTTACTCAGGCTTTGTTGTAATTCATTGCGTTTCTCCAGGTTTTCACGGTCAATTTCATTGAACCTTTTTTGCTGCGAGGTGAACAGTTTGGTGTACAGTTGTTCGGCAAGTCGACTATAAGTTAGGGCGCTGTCCGGTTGGTCGAGTGCTTCGAAACATTCGGAAAGGAGTTTATACATTTCCAGCATGACGCTCGTATCTATTTCCGACTGTTGGAGAAGCAACTGTGCCTGTTGCATGGTGGACAATGCCTTCCGATAATTTCTATCCTGACCGATATAGGTATTTGCTTTTAAAATAGCAATATCGATAATACCCGCAGCATCATTTACCTGTTTATAGATTGGTTCAGCCAGGTTTATTTCTTTCCAGCTTGTTTCAAACGCTTGCATACTGATGGCCAGGGAAGCCAGGTTGTGGTGGATATCTGCTACATCATTAAGCAAAAATTCAGCAGGGTTTTCTTCGAAAATTTCCAGACAATGCTGGTATAACAACGTGGCACTATCGGCAAAAATAGTTTTTCGAGTATTTTGATGTTGTGTGAAATAACGACCCGCGAGGGTATAATCGGCATCAAACAATTCAGCTAAAGACGCATCAATGGTTTGGTATAAAGCTTTGGATTTTAGGGCGTATTGCAGGCCTTCCAGGTGGTTGCCGAAATCATTTTGGATATTGGACAACAGGTTGTAAGCAATGGCGAGGCTTTTGGCGGTCAAAGTATCTTTAATGCTTGGCTGATTTCGATCGCGTTGCAATTCCTCCAATATCCGTAAGGCCACGAACCCGTTTTTAAGGGCTTGGGCCTGCCTGCCTTCCTCTAATTTATACAGGGCAATATTGGAATAATTGCCCGCAACCCTGAGGCTATCGCCTTGTTTGCGACGTAGTTTGATTGCCGTTTCCAAGTACAGGTATCCAGCCTCGTAATTCCCGTTTTGGCAATACAGCTTACCCAATTCGGCGTGGCAACGTGCTTTGCAGGGCAGGCAATCTTCAGACAAGGATACAGCACTGAGTAAATAAGCAATGCTGTTTTCTATGGAGTCCGTTGCATCTGCAAGGGCAAACAGGCTGTCCACCCGCGCCTCAGCAGTTTGGGCCTGAAGCCAGGATAAATGGAAGATACCATAAAGGCAGAACAGGATTCTGGGTAGCATGGTATAGGATTATCTAAAGAGGCTTCTGACCAGATTCTTTAACCGATAATAAAAGCCAGGAATGCCTTTTCCAGATCCAGGCCCACCCCCAGATGACGTTTTATTCCTGTTTTTGACTTTGGTTTTTCGAATACCAGAAGACTCTTCATTTGTTACATGTGCTTCGAAACCGCCATCAATTTCGCTATGCTCCAAAGTGTAAAAACCAATATTTGGTGCAAATTCCCACCTAAAACCTGAAGGAAGTGAGCTTGATTTTAAATGAACCCCACAAACCCTACTTAAAATATCCGGGCTGCTTATTGTAGATTCAAAAATTTGGGCATTTATCGGTACAATTACCAAGGGACGAACATGGTTTATTGCACTCATAATCATTCCTCTTACATGTACATAAGGGCAGCCTATGGCAACATCATCATATTCATTATCATTGAGATCGGCATCATCAAATTCGATAAATTGTAAGGAATCGACCCTTATTCTTTGACTTGCACCTGTTACGGCCGAAAGCTTAATCACATTTCGAAAAACTAAATTTTCTATACGATCGGCTGGGTTATTCAACCCGCCTTCAACAGGTTTAATTGAAAAATTTGTTCGAACAACATTGCCGAAAGAATCGTAATACGTTGCCTGGTAATCGGGATTTATTTCAATGTTATGGCTTTTGTCAACAAGTACCGCTACAAACAAATCATATCGACCCGAACTTGTTTTACGGAGATAGAAAAATTCTTTGTTTTTATAGTCATCTGTAAAGGGGAGGGCAAGGGTCATTTCAGTTGTATTGATGGTTAACAATAAATCGGAATAATTTGATTTTTTGGGGTTAATTGGAGTGCAATATCAGAAAATTTCAATATATTCTTTTAAAATTCACTAATTGCCAGGTACTCGTAATCCACGGTTGCATTTTTTGACACCTTCATCTGCACCCTTGCAAATGCGATACTTGCTCCTGTTACTCGAATAATTTTGGGGTTACCATTTAATGTCTGTTTTTGACTGGTGAATCCAGGGCCGTAATTTACCCTTATCTGTGCGCCAACAGGGTAGGTGAATCTACATTGGAAGCTAACATTCCAACCCCATTCCAGGGTACGCCATTTGCCTGCTTTTACGAACTTTGTTTTTAGTGCCATGATGTTTTAAGTTGATAATGGTGAAAGGATAAATGCTGCCAGGCCATGTGACCTGGCAGTGTTTTTTATGAAAGCTGTAAAAAGTATTCATTGACCGCAATTATAGTCCCAGCACGACATCGGTACCGAGGGTTCCGATACCAGGCCTTGGTCTGAAGGTCTCCACATTGGCGCGAATGGTCTCCTTAATTTTGTCAGAAATACGGCGTGCATATAAGGCGTGCCCCTTCAAATTTGGGTGGAGCAGTCCATACCAGTCACCTTGGGTTTTAAAGGATTTTTCGGCAGAGACAAAATAGGTGTTCTTATCACAATAGCCGTGTTTGCCAAATTCTGCAGCAATGCCATCCACCCAGATCCAGCCATGAAGCGTTGCAGCTTTTTTCAATTCAGCGTTGAGTCTATCAGAAAGATCCCGGATCAAACGTGCATCTGCGAAATCAATATCCGCATCGGCAATCGTGTCGAAAATTCCACAACCATTTCGGACTGTTTCATTGCCATTTTGGTCGGTGATTCCAAAAAAACCACGGGGATATTCAGTTAGCAAAATGAACCTTGGGTTCAGAGTTTTCCGGATTTCCTGGTTTAAGGCTTCAAATTTTTGTGGCAATTTTACCATCTCAAGGTTTATTGCAGCTTCTAGTAATGCTCGCCCAGCCGCATCACCGCTTCCTCCGGCAGATGCCGGAATCTCAACGATTTCTTTGCCAAAAAGAGAAATAGTAATTGAAAACTCGCTGTCCGATTCAATCAAATTGTTAAGGTTTGTTGACCATTTTATGTCATTTCCCCCAATCGTTAATACTAGAAAATCAATCTTTCGATTTTTAACAGTGGCCTTTGCCTCATCAATCTGACTGGTCTGCAACAGGTAGTCTAGTGACCCTGGCCTTTCGTATTCACTAATGCGCTTTTTAAATCCAATCAATTTCTTAGTAAGAAACAAGCGCCGTTCGTTATATACCTTTCCAGCGTTATATCGAATCAGCCCTTCATCGGTTTTAGCGCCCGACCGGGAAAATGGCAAAAATGTTGATACAAGCTGAATATCTGAATATTTCGCTTCAATCTGCTCGGCTGCCAAGGAGTGTCCAGAGCGATAGGAACGGTGTGCGAGTGGCTCCTGCCATTCGGCAAAATGCTGCTCAGGGGATACATTTGGCACTTGGCTGGTAATGGAAGAAATATCTTCCTTCACCGACAGCAGCGTTTTTGCCGCGCTTTGGTCAGCATATTTGACCATTACGTCGCTTGGTTTCCCTGGCTTGTCTGGATTGCCTTCTCCGGCGGCATAAGAATCGCCCAGCGACACGATCAGGATATCCTGAAAAGTAACTTTCGAACTGCTGCTGCTCTCTTGGCCACTATTTTTTTTGGCGCTAATAGACACGGTATAGGTTCCGATAGCAGGGACTTCTACGACCGGGTTGTAGGCGTTTATGGCTGTTTTTTTAGAAAAACCTCCGCCTTGTTGCACTGAAAACCTAATTTCATAGCCATTCAAGACGGCCTCTATAGCTTTTAATTCAGTTATTAATACCATTTTGGCTGCCAATATTTTTTCGAAATTTGGCTTGTTTGGATTGGGATTTATTTTGGCAATTTTAGCCTTGAGGGCATCCCGTTCATTAGCCAAGGTGTGGGTGATTTGAATGCCCCACTTTCCCGGGTTTACATAAGCTTCTGAATATTTATGCAGGGCCTGACTATAGGCTTGCGGATAGTTTTTCGGATGACGAGAGCGGGGCGTTGCAGTGAATTTAAGTATGGATGTCATAGAAAATTTTATTTTTGATCTCATTCCAAATTGTTGTCGGATTGAAATTGGTGGGCTTAATTAGCTGGTGATTGGATCATTGTAGGAGCCATAAGACACTTCGACATCTACCCGATACCGAGCATCCGAGCCTTTGAATTCAAGTTTATACAATCGAGGCACTACAGATCCTATTGGGTCTTTTTGACTGTCGGGGTTGTAATTTGCTCCGAGTTGAGCCTGTAGCGCGGATGCGGTCAGGTTGATCAGGGTGATTCCGTTTTCGCCGATGAGATCGTCTGCATTGGTAATGGCTGCGAAGACAGTAGTCAGGGCTTTTTTCAGGAAACCTGCACTTTCGCCTGACACTTCATTTTTTATGGCTTCAGTGGTGGCTTCCATGTTTAATATACCCCCGATATTGTTCTCAACATGCGTTACCAAAGCTTTAAAAAGTTTGTCTTTTTTCCCATTGATGGTGTCACGGGCGACACCTTTTCCGTGCCAATCCTCTTCTATTGCTACCATTTGATATCCGGAAACCTGTATTCCATTTGTAAAGGCTTGAATGGTGTTGTCCCAGACAACGGCGGTATCTGTAATGCTCAAATTAGAATCACTGGGCAGTGAATAAGTACCAACACCTAGGTTTTTTCCTTGCGTTTTGAGGGTTGTCAGCGAAACGACTTTAGTTGAGCCCGGCTTTCCGAAAATTGATCGAAAATAGAGGACACCGAAATAGGGCTCATCACCTTTGCCGTTAAAAAAAGACTCTTCGTTACGGTTGAGGATGGCAAAACGCAGCGGCCTAATATTGAATACCTTAGCATCAGCACCAGCTTGTTTTGGTTCTATTTTCGGATCGGCCCAAACAGCCCAGTCTTGTCCAGAACTGTTACCCGCATCCACCCGGAGTTCGATGCGAACGTTTTTTCCTGATAAGTGGGAGAGGTCGGCTATCACCTCTGTCATTTTATCGTTGTATAGTTTTTTATAATTCAAGATGCGGTATCCTACCTGCTTGCCATTGGCCGTAAAATGGACCCATACCTGGAAAGTTACCCCATCGGAGCCCGTAGCACCTTTCAAAAATCCGACCTTGGCTTTAAATATTGCGTGCGTGGGCATTAAGGCTGAAGGCAAGTAGCCTTTGATTGACCCTTTTGAAACCCACTTGGGGTGCATTTGAAGCAAATTGTAGCGTTTTTGGTCTTCGCAAAGTCCATTTAAAACTACCCGAACGAAGCCCCGGTTATCATTTGTAGGACCATTCCAAGAGAGGTTAATTGGGTTTGGCATGGCGTTTTCACCATTCAGTTGGCCGGACTGGTACTGGCCGTTGGGTGCAATTTGAATTAGGTTGATCATGATTTTTGAATTAGAGTTGGGCGTGATAGTTATTTATTGCTTCTGTCAACTATTAGAGTCATTGATCCATTTGACAGTGCAAAAGAACAGCCCCGCCCCTGGGCAACCTGGCAGAATTCGGCGCAGAATTCGGACAAATGATTGCTGCCTTGTTTCCCTTCTACTGAGCATGACAAATAGAGCCCCTGCATTGCGGAAGGTGCCATAAGTATCTAGCAAGAATAAATTATTGGAAAACCCTTGTGCAATTATTTAGGATATCATTGGAGGAACACAAAACCAAGAACGAAAAAAAGCAGGCAAAGCAGCAACCTAGGCTTTTTGAAATAACCCTGTAAATTTTGAAGCTATGGCTTCCGTTTGGCGGCTCTATTGTAGAATGTGGTATGAAGGGAAGTTTGCTGCGCCAAACCCTGGAAGCCGGGACCAACAACGAAGGCAATGCCGATTTTCTGCAATGGGGAATGATCGAGTTTCATGAAATAGAAATAGCGTGGTACATACATGGCTCATTGCTACATGATAGTAAACTATACCACATTGCGCTGCCTGATATTATGCTTTTGGGGAACAAAAAGAAAATGGCTTTTCTTAAAGCTGCACAAAGTGACGACGTCTTTAGCACAACCAATCAATTCAGGTGCTTGTTTTTTAAGTTTTTCCAGCAACCAGTCTTGCGAAGTACAACTGCCACTCGGTAGAACAGCCCTCAAGTGAGGAGGGAATGTACCCAAGAAAAACAATGATAGTCTTAGCAAGCTTTGCAGTCGGATGATTCCGATTCAACTCCCAGCCCGTTATGGTATTCTCAGTTACGTTCAGCATCCTTGCCACGTCCAATTGCGAAAGCCCACGATCAAGCCTCACCTTCCTCAGATGATCCCCCAAAGTCCTCAATTCCACCGGATATGCAGGATTATATGGCTTTTTAGCCCTAAACTGTATATGACAACTATGCAACGAACCCCTGCCCCTGCGGCTACCACAACCATCCCGAAAAAGACTGCGTCTGCGGCCCCGGCGTGGTGAAACGCTACGTCGCCAAAATATCCGGCCCCCTGCTCGACCGCATCGACCTGCACGTGGAAGTGACACCCGTGAGCTACGACGAGCTCACCACCACCGAACGCCCGCAACTCAACAGCCGCGACATACGCGCGCGGGTGCTGGAAGCTCGGGCGATACAAGCCGAACGCTTCAAGGATTTACCGGATGTGTATTGCAATGCGCAAATGCCAGGGCGTATGGTGCACGATGTGTGTCAGCTTACACCGACCGGGCTTGCGCTGCTGAAAACGGCGAT
>JBBRWA010000259.1:0-8716 GCA_038246345.1 Chitinophagales bacterium | reverse complement strand
TACCGCGCGCCTGCCAACAAATACAACACGGCCATCCGTATCGCCACGCCATTTTGCACCTGATCGAGGATGATGTTGTGCGGGCTGTCCGCTGCGTCGGAAGAGAGTTCTACCCCGCGGTTGATGGGGCCTGGGTGCATCAGTACAATAGGACGATCGAGCTCATCCAGCATTTGGCGCGTGATGCCGAAGTATTGATGGTATTCGCGCAGACTGGGGAAGTACTTGATGTCTTGGCGTTCGAGCTGGATGCGCAGCACATTGGCCACATCGCACCAGCGCAGGGTATCGCGTACATCGTGGCTGACTTCTACGCCCAGTTCGGCGTAATGTTTCGGGATAAGCGTTGGCGGGCCACAAACCCGCACTTTTGCCCCGAGTTTTTGCAGGCAAAAAACATTGCTCAGCGCCACACGGCTGTGCAGGATATCACCAATGATGGCAATTTTCTTCCCCGCTACATCGCCTAATTTTTCGCGAATGGAAAACGCATCGAGCAGTGCCTGGGTGGGATGTTCATGGGTACCATCGCCGGCGTTGATAATATTGGCTGGAATACGCGAAGCCAGGTACACACAAGCGCCCGGCGCGGGATGGCGCATCACCACCATATCCACTTTCATGGCCAGGATATTATTCACCGTATCAAGCAAGGTCTCGCCTTTGCTGACGCTGCTGCTGCTGGCGGTAAAGTTGACGATATCGGCGCTGAGGCGGCGTTCTGCTAATTCAAAAGAAACCCGGGTGCGGGTGCTGCTTTCAAAAAAGAGGTTGGCTATCGTCACGTCCCGCAAACTCGGCACTTTCTTGATGGGGCGGTTGATAACTTCTTTGAAATTGTCGGCAGTCTCGAAGATGCGCTGGATGTCATCTTCTGTGATTTCTTTGATGCCGATCAGGTGTCGCGTGGAGAACTGTTTCACAGCGCAAAGTTAGTTGAAATTTCGTTGTTCGTTGATAGTTGTTTGTTGTTCGTTTGCCAACTCTTGGCATTGTGGTAGAGTTAATGAAACCTCGCGTATGTACAAAGCTTACGTGACTTGTCATTTCCAGCCCCAGGCGAGAAATGACAAGTGGGGGGAGTGTCGGGACTTGGCTTGTGTAGGTTTCTCGCCTGATGGCTCGGAATGACAAGCGGGGGGATGTGCCAGACCAAACAACAATCGAGTGCGCGTAAACGAACAACTATCAACGAACAACTATTGTGGTTGGGCGGCCGTCCGATAAATCACCGTTGCCGCAACATGCCCCACTTTCCGCAATACTTCTGGATCAATGATGCTCAAGTTGTCGAAATGGGTATGGTGGTGGTCGCCGAACATGGGTGGTGTTTTGGGCATTCCAATGATATCCACGGTGGGAATATTGGTGGCACGCATGACGAAAAAATGATCGTCAGTGATAGCGCCGGTGGGGGTGTTCACAAACAAACTGCTATAACCCAGCTCTGCAGCAATACCCCAAATCTTATTTACGATTTCTGGTGCCTTGTTCATAGAGATGCCTTCCCTGGGGAACTTTGCGCCGCTGGCACCAACCATATCGAAGAGGATGCCGAACTTAGCCTTGTATCCTGGCTTGTGCAGGTTTTGTCCCCAGTATTGCGAACCGAGACACCAGGTTTCCTCCGTGTTTTGTTTCATCACAGAAACGCCTGCTCCTGGCTCCCGCTCGTCTCCAAGGTCTTCAGCATCAAAGCAAATAAAGTCAATGCCGTATTCTACTGGGTTTTGTTGCAACATCCGGGCGAGTTCCAGCATGACCCCTACCCCACTGGCACCGTCATCTGCGCCGAGAATGGGTTTGTCTGCATCTTTTGTGTCTTTGGAGGCTATATGGCGGCTGTCCCAGTGTGCACACAACAGGATCCGATTGCTCAGCTCAGGTTTGTACTGACCGATAATGTTCATCGCATCTAAAGTGCTGCCGTAGTAAGTTTTGGCTTTAAAAGGCTGCTCAATTACCGTTAGTCCATATTTTTTAAATTCCCCGACAATCCATGCCGCACAGGCTTTATGCGCCGCAGTACCCGGAACGCGGGGGCCAAAATCTACCTGTTTTTTCACATAAGCAAAGGCAGAGTCAGCCACGAATATTGGGACTGGAACTTTAGGCGTAGCAGGCGTGGTCACCACGGGCTTACCATTATCTGGCAGCAACTTAGGCAGTATATACCCAATTACGGATAACAGCATCACGGCAATAAGCACGTAAGCCATTTTTTGACGGGAACTAGATTTCGACATTGTTGTAAATTATATGTTTTGTAGTTTTTAAAAACCTGGCTTGCACTGTTGCACTTTGCTTATTTGCCTTTTGCAAACTTGCACATTTGCCTCTTGCTTTTTGCCTTTTGCAAGCTTCCCCTACTTCTGCGCCCTCGTGACCAGCCACAAAGCAATGGCTGCAAAGATCAGGTTTGGAATCCACATACCGAGCATAACAGAAACAGAACCACTGGAAGCAAAAGAAACGGCGAATTTGGAGAGCAGGATAAAACCAGCACCAATACTAATACCCAGTGCCAGGTGGAAGCCCGTTCCACCCCGCACTTTTCGGCCAGCGACTGCCAAGCCTATGATTGTAAGAATGATATTGGTTACCGGATCTGCTGTGCGGCGATGTTTTTCAATGTTGTAACTGCGGGAGTTGGCCAAACCCCGCTCCCGATCGCGTTCAATGACGGCCTCGAGTTCTGGGGTCGTCATTTCCTGGTTCTGGTTGTTAAAATACATAAAATCCAGAGGCGACAAATTGATGGCAGAATCAATTGGCGTAGACGATCTGATATACGTTTCCCGAAGGCCATCGAAGGTACGCACCGACCACTGAGAGAGTTGCCAGGTTCCAGGTTCGGGTTTCCACGTAGCATTTTCAGCCTCAAGAATGCTCAGCACCTTGCTTCTTTCAAACTTTTCCACCCGCAAACCAGTCATCGTCAGGTTGTTTTTATTGTAACTTTTTATAAACACCTTGGTATCTGGCGCGGTCAGGAAATGTGCGTTGGTTGTTTTGCCTTTGTCCTGGTCGGTCCATACGTAGGTATGCTCGAACCAAAGTTTCCATTGGTTAAAAACCGGAGCGATATAGTGGTTGATGGACAGGTGAAAAATAGCAATCACGGAACCTGCGATCAGGTAGGGCCTTAAGATGCGCCTGAAACTCACCCCGGCATTTAATATCGCCAGTATTTCCGAATTGAAGGCCAACCGTGACGTAAAAAACACCACGCCGACAAGTGTGTACAAAGGCAGCAACAGAGAAGTCATGTGAAACATGAAACCTACATAATAGGCCAGCACATCTTTTTTCGTGCAAGGTTTCTCAATGATCGCTTGCACCTTGTCGCTGAAATCGATGGCGCAGGAGATCATGGTAAAAATCAGCATCGAGAAAAATACCGTGGAGAGGAATTTCTTGATGATGTAGGCGTCGAGGACTTTAAGCTTCATGGTGTGGCATATTCCCGTAAAAACGTGACAAGGTACGGTTTAGTTGCGTGCCTGTAGTAGCTCCCCTTCCTTCGCCAAGGCTACGGCAGGTAAAAGCGATGGAGGGTTCGCGTTCCAGATAGTGCTTCCGATGCTTTCCTCTAAATTCAAACAAAACAGTACAATCCGTGCTATTCACACGTTTAACACATTCAGAACTGGCAGCCACCATTCCTCCCCCATCATTTTTGCACCAAAATATCCTAATTCCAATTTAAACGCTTCAAAAATAGCATTATGAAAAAGAAAATAGCCCTTTTAGCCTACGGTTTCGTCCTCATCTCCATTTGGAGTATTTGTTTTGTAGCATCCAGCATGGCTGACACTAATACAGCTGTCATGGGATTAGCCTTTACGTTCCTAAGCGTTTATTTTTTGCAAAAGGAATATGATTTCAAGCTCAGTATATCGGACAAATGGGCCGTGATGGCATTCCCAATCCTATACCTGGGTTCTGTGTACACTATACTGTACGACAATGGTTATTTTAACATGCTTACCCTTAATTTTGTAGCATGGTACCAACTTTTATTTTACCTGCACATCATCAACCCACTTACCATTGCCTCTATCGTATTACTGTTAGGGTTGACCAAACTGAAGGACTTGCGCAACCCCAGGAACCTGTTTATTTTTGCCTCGATCACCATTTTTTATGCCTATTTTTTCATGTTCACCTGGAAAAGCAGCTGGCTCAGTGGCCGACGGATAAGTTTTGATACCGAAATACCCACAAAAAGTGAAGGCAAAAAACTGGACACGCTAGGACTCAATTACGACGTAAACTTGTTTGATTTTTCGTTCATCAACCCAAACCTCGACACCGTAACCTTGCTGGATGCGTCGGGCAAATACATCCTCCTCGAAACCTGGGCAGAAACCTGCCCTCCCTGTATCAAGGCCATGAATGAATTACCCGGTTTCTACCGCTCCGTAGACGACAAGGTGTCCGTGTATTACCTCTATGAAAACCGGAAAGAAAGCGTCCGAAATAATTTTGATAAGATTTTCTCCTTCAAGGAGATTAAAGACAAGTCAAATATCCTCATTGACATTGACCAGGAATTATACCGTGCCCTAAACATGAAAGGTTACCCTTATTTTTTAATATTTGATTCAAGCGGGAAGTTGGTACACCACATCCGTGGTTACGGAGATAAGGAGATGATAAGCGCTCAAATTTTGAAATATATTCAGGCGGGCACTTCTGGCATTAAGTGAATCAAGGCCAGTACCCGGCAAACGGAACATCCTGCTGTACGTGTTGGAACACGGATTGAACGGATTTGACGGATTAAAACGGATTAAGGGTACATTCTAATAAATCTGTTGTATTCCGTTCGACCCGCGTTCCAGATTTTTTTGAAGGTCTGCAATAAATTGTGCCATTTTTTTGTTCCCGAATATTGCTGTAAAGACATTTGTACCAACATCCTATTTCACGCATCTCTACCCTCCCCCCCAACTTTATGAAACAATTCTTTTTTCTCTTGCTACTAGGTATCATCTTGTTGCCCTCCTGCAAAAAAAGTCAATGATCCTGAACTGGATCCTGATCCGAACACTTGTGTTTCTACAATGAGCGACACCTTGACACTCCTGTATCCCTGCGATGGAGCAGTAGGGGTAATTCCTGATAGTTTTTCCTGGGCGTTTGGGTCTGTAGGTACTACTCTGGCAGGCTTTGTTGAATTGAATATTAATAAGGTCGAGCCCCCAGCAGGTCTGTATTCATCGTATCATTGGAGTGGATTCGACGAAGCGCGTACCAAGGGAAGCGTAGATGCAGCACAATTCCCCTTGCTGGCCAATACAACCTACGAATGGTATATGACACTGCGACATGATGGCAATGGACTCCAATTCAAAACGCCCAAACAGACCTTTACAACTGGAAATACAGGGTACCAACTGCCTGTAATCCATCAATCTTTTGCAGGTAAATTTTTAGTACAAGATTCGATAACTGGACGAGAAAAGGTGTATGAAAGCCTCAACACCTGGCATTATGTTGATTTGGTTCCAAGCTCGAACGGCACGAAGACCGTCACCCTGGAAACTATCTCAGGTGCCATTATTTACACCTACAATAGCGACACCTTAACCACCATGCGGCTGCGGATCGGCAGCACTGACAATGTTGTGGTAAATATGAACCACAAGGGATCGTTTTATTGGTCTGATAACAACTATTACACGCCAACTTCAATTGCAGGACGTGTAATGGGTGATTCAATTGCCTTTAGTAAAACACGTTACAATTACAATGAACCTACCTATTCCGGCCATAAATATACGGGCGTTCGCACCCACTAGTGCCGCGCCTACAGTTGGACGCTAGCCCCTTGGCAACACCAACTTCAACTGCTCTATCCGCCGACTGTCCGCTGCCACCACCGTCAGCAAAAACTTGCCCCAGGCTATTTCCGCGCCTGCGGGGGGGATATCGCCGCGCAACTCAAGCGCGAGCCCGGCAAGGGTGTCAGAATTGCCGCGCACGGCATCAAAGGTGTTGACAGGCAGGCCAGTGACGCGGCACACGTCGTTGAGGAGGGCCTGGCCTTCAAACAGGTAGTTGAAGGCATCAATTTTGCGGAAGCGGATGTCACTGTCTTCATCGAATTCGTCGCGGATATCACCGATCACCTCTTCGAGGATGTCTTCGAGGGTGACGATTCCAGCGGAGCCGCCGTACTCGTCCACAACCAGGGCCATGTGCATTTTTTCCAGTTTGAATTCCCGCAGCAGTTCGCTACAGCGCTTGCTTTCGGGTATCATCATGTGGTTGGTGCGAATGAGCGTTTGCCACTCAAAATCGGCGGGTTTGTTGAGGTGTGATACCAGGTCTTTGACGTACAGAATGCCCACCACATTGTCGAGGTCGTCATCAATGACGGGCATGCGTGAAAACTCGGCTTCCCGTACCGTTTGCAGCAGTTCCGGGAACGTGCAGCGAAATTCTACCGCAACCACTTTGGAGCGGGGCTGCATTACCTGTTTCACGATAACATCGCCGAACTGAACGATGCTTTTGAGCAGCTCCATTTCCCGTTTTTCGCTGGCACCGGCAGGCGATAAATCTGGCTCGTTGGGCATCCCGGGAATAGCGCCTTCTTGTTCGGCATTTTTTTCTTTGTTAATGAAGAGGCTGAAAAAGACTTTCCAAAAGGCCACAAAAAGCCCAAGTCTTTGCAGCAAAAAGGTGATGCGGCCGCCTTTGCTTTTTAAAAAATCAACTTTTTGCAAGCTCCAAAGCAAAAAAGCGATGAGTAAGCTGAGCAGGGAAGCCAATACACCCCAGACAAGCCAGCCCGGAATCTTTTGGGTTTCTGAAAATTGATAGAGCGCCAATTTTAAAGTGCTGTTTCCCAAGAGCCAATGAATGCTGCCAACGCCCAACATCAAGGCCAACAACACACGCGCAAGCAGCAAGGCAGCCAGGCTTGAGCGCAGTTCTTCGGCCATCCGTACGGCCCGTTTTGCAGCGGTATCTTCCAAGCCGCGCAAGGCGGTAAGATCGTGGGCGGTAAGCCGCACCAAGGCTTGTTCTGAAAGCGATACAAGAAGGAAAAGGAATAATCCGAAGAGGAACAGTATCATTAGAAAGGGAGCGAAAAAAGAAGCCGCCGCCCTGGGAACCAACCCTTAGCGACGGCTTCATCATTTTTTAGAACGGCAGGTCATCACCTTCAGCCGGAGGCGGAGGTGTGTCGCCGCCTACGGGCATTGGTTCGCTGCTGCGCGTGCTGCTGCCATTTTGTTGTGCTGCAGCTTCCGTGGGGAATCGGCTGTCGCCAGAACCCTCAAGCTTTTCGAGCATACGGTAGGTACTGGCCACAATGTCGGTGACGTTGCGCTCCTGACCGTCTTTGTCGGTGTACTTGCGGTAGGAGATTTTGCCTTCGACGTAGACCAACATGCCTTTTTTAAGCAGCTTTTCAGCTCTTTCGGCCATGTCGCGCCAAATGACGATGTTATGCCATTCGGTCTGTTTCTGCATGTTGCCATCCTTGTCTTTGTAGCTTTCATTGGTGGCAAGTGAGAAGCGGCCAACGGCCGTTCCATTTTCCAGATGGCGCACCTCAGGGTCTCCGCCCAGGTTGCCAATAAGGGTTACTTTGTTAATCATGGTAATGTGATGTTTTTGAAACGTGAAAAAAAATGATGCGTGTGCTTTCTGGTTTTTGAGGAAAGCAATGTAAAGTTAAACATTTTTTTCTAAAAAACGCAACACCACACGCGGAAAAGCAAATTTTTTTTTCACATCATTAATAGCTGTATTGAAGCTGCTTTTGAACAGTTCGTTGTCGAAAAAGTCAGGCTTCGTTTCTACAGGCAAATGTAATTCGAGAAATGCAGCCAACACCAATTGATGGGTGAGTATCTGCTTAAAATGTGGAGAAATTTTTCTGAAAACAGCTCCATTGGGTAAGCCCACTGGATAAAAACGACTCAGAATAGCCTCAGGGGCCAATCCATTAGCACTTTCTACTTCCAGCATAGGGTATTCATAAAGCCCCCGCCAAATATCTTTTCCGGCGCGTTTGCGCAAATAAGTGTCAGCACCTTGCTCCACCACTACATACAGGAAGAACCGCGCTTTTTTCTCCATCTTTTTGGCCCGAACGGGGAACGCCGCTACTCGATTCTCCCGGGCAGCCTGGCAATTGGGCTGCATGGGGCAGTTACGGCAACCCGGCTGTGCTGGTGTGCAGCACAGCGCACCAAAGTCCATCAACGCTTGGTTAAAAGCTGCTGGCTGCGCCTTATCCAGCATGGAATCGGCCAATGCAGCGAACTCCTTTTTCGCCGCAGGCAAATCCGTAGGTGTTTCTATGGCAAAATAGCGCGACAAAACCCGGTATACATTGCCATCCAGCACGGCATGGGGCAAGTTGTATGCAAAGGAAGCAACAGCCGCAGCCGTGTAATCGCCCACACCTTTAAGTTCCCGGATACCTTCGTAGGTTCTTGGAAAAACGCCGCCCAAATCATGGGCAATATATTTAGCCGCAGCATGCAGGTTTCGGGCCCTGGTATAATAGCCCAAGCCTTCCCATAGCTTTAGCACCGCATCTTCTGGCGCAACTGCCAAGTCCAGCACCGTCGGGTAGGTAGCCACAAACTTTTCGAAATATGGCAAACCCTGCTCCACGCGTGTCTGTTGCAAAATAATTTCAGAGAGCCAGATTTTATACGGATCCTTTTCACCTTTCCAGGGCATG
>JBBRWA010000258.1:0-8725 GCA_038246345.1 Chitinophagales bacterium | reverse complement strand
TTTGGTTTCTGCAAATATGCCAAACCCAATAGTCCCCAAACGATTGGCCTGGAAAGTGCCTTCATTGGGAATTTCAGGGAATTGCATCAGTTGTGTGGCGCTGTTCAGTTTCAGATCGATGCCCAGGCGAACGCATTGCTGAGAGATTAAGGGAGCAGAGGCATAGAAAACGAAGAACAAGAGCAGGGAAGGGCATAATTTTTTCATGGTACAAGGTTGGGTTTAATGATAAACTTTCCATCATGATGGGGATGGTGCTTCATCAGTTGCCTAACACAAAATATAATTATTTGAAGGAAGATGAAATAAAATTGATGGGATTATTAGTGGAGCAATTTTTGGCCTTTGCCGAAACGATGGCACAGCAGCAGACACCAATGTATATGAAAGACTGGATAAGCAGATTAGACAGTATTCTGCAATTGAACGGAAGGGAATTACTTACGCATGCAGGAAAAATAAACCACGAAATGGCTTTGCAATAACTAACTTTGACTTGATTAATCACTCCTCTATAAACAATTCACTCATGCCCAATCCATCTTCCCCGGGTTTCGACCAATCTGCAATGCTCTTTGGCGGAGCAAGGTATTTATCCGTTGATGCTTCAACGTTGCCCAAGAACAATTTTACGATTTCTTTTCGGGTGCGCGGAGGAGCGGGCACTGCTTTTTTTTATGGTTATACTTCTTTTAATTCTTACCAGGATACATCCATTTCCATCGCGGTTGAAGGGGGAGTCCGGCTAATGCTCGGCAATGTAGCTGATGGGGGCGAAGTTTTTATCCCTTTCGCTTCCAAAGCTGCGGACATGGTGCACTACATCGGACTGACGTTCAAGGAAAATATGGATACCGGAGAAACCATCATCGGTATTTTTATTGATGGGAAAATGACCTACAAAACGTTCACCCTGATAAGCAAAATGGAGAAAAAACCCATGACAATCGGCGCTGAACTCTACCTGGCTACAGCCCCGCCGCGTGGCCAAAATCAGGAAGACCGGGTTCGGGAGAGCGACCTGTTTTCGGGTACGATAACCGAATTTATGATGTGGAAAGCATTGCTAACGGCGGAAGAGTTGGTCCGGGATGTCAAAACATCCATTCCGATCCGGGACACAGCACTCTGTTTGTCGCTCCCATTAGACACCGCGCATTACGATTACGACACAGAAGCTTTCCTTGACCTTTCGCCCAATAAAGTCAATGCCCGAAATAATGTTATGCTTGAATCCACGTATCAATATACGTCAGGCATGTCTTTTGATTTTCCGGTGCTGAGCCGAACTTTTGAAACGTGGATCCGCTGTGGCATGGATTCCTGGGGTAAAACGCTGTTGAGCTATGCCGATGTCTCGAATTCGGATCACCCAAATGACGGAGGCGATGACTGGATGATCAGTGAGCCCTCCAGCATTACCATCAATGATCGCTCCACGGGAGTTAATGTAGCCGATGGGCAATGGCACCACCTTGCGGTCGTGACAGAAGTAACGCCAGGTGCAGACGAGTGGTCCAATACCGGCAAAGATTCCGTTTACCTTGACGGGGCACTGAAATACACGGGCACCAGCAACAACGTCAATCAGAAAGCCTTTAAGCCCCTGCTGATCGGTGCCAAGAATTCGCAATCAGACGACCAGGCATTTCAGGGGGAATTAAATCAGCTGAGGATATGGAGCGTTGCCCGCACGGCTGCGCAAATATTGAACAGCTTCCAAAATGGAACACTGGCGACCCAGGGAGAAGCGGGTTTGGTGTCGCTAGACAGCCTGAACCAAAATTACCGCATTCCAAAAATCATAACTCCCCTGCCCAATGGCAACCTAATCGCTTCAGAAACGCCCATCATTTCGGTAAACACTGATTTGATGCAAAACTACAAACACGCGCAGGTATTGGGCCAGGAGCATTCGTTTCAAACCCTGCAAACCACACAAGGACACGCACTCCTTTTTTCAATTGGTACGGACAATGTTTTTTATGTGACCATTGAAACCCCCGGACACGCAACTGGATGGAACCGGATAGATTTGAGCAAGAACATTGCCTTAAATGGGATTGACAAAGCTTTGCTACAACCCAAATTGTTTCGGGTAGCGCAAAATCCGACAACAGGTGCCATCAACATTGCCTTGGTTGTCGGGAGCGCTGCGGGAGATTACCTCTACACGGCCTGGGATTTACCCAATGCCGATGTTACCTGGAATGCGCCAATGCCCTGGAAGTATCAAAAATTTGATGCGGCCAACGGGGTTAGCCTGTTGCAAATTAAAGACGTGTATGTGCTGGAATCGGCTCATTCGGAGTTTGTTGTCGTGGACATTCATTCGCTGACAGGCCCCAGCGCGAACCAGCGCTATTTCCTGGATTTTTCCCAAACGCAAGGCAGCCTCTGGCAGGAACACGACTTGCCCTTCAATTTTGACGATGCCATTTACAGCGCCATTGGGAAGAGAGCTGGTGATGCCTCCGAAGGCATTTATACCTTGGGCGCGGTGGTGGATCGGTATAAACTCGTCTATACCCCGCTCAACCAGCCCGCTGCTGCGCTGGAACTTATGTTGCCGCAACCCGAAGGCTTGGCACAGAGCAGCTATGCCATCGCTGTGGCGCCCACTACCAGCGGCGAAAGCAATTTGTTTGTAGCGGGCAACAAACAATTGTTCTTTTTTGCCAGCGATCAGCAACAAAATGGCAGTAAAGGGCAGGCGGTGGATCTGGCGCCGATGAACGTTTTCATGAATGTGCGCAAGCTGCGCGTGCACAACGGCGACGGGCATGTATTTGTGTGGGGCCTCAACCAGCAGGGCCGACTGTTTTACACCCAATGCGCCTTGGGGCAGGAATTGCAGCTAGGGGCGTGGTCTACCCCTTCCGTCATTTTAACCAATGCCTCGATGGCGGCTACTTACCTCAATACCGCGAACCAGCGCCATGTTTTATTCGCCTACAACACCAACAACCAACTCCTCCAACTCACGCAGGATACCCAAACCTCATTCTGGTCGCAGCGAAGCATCGTGTTGCCTGCCGCGACGCACGACGATGTCATCGAACTCCACAGCTATACCAGCCATGTGGTAGTCACTGATGGAAGCAACCTGCCCAAGGCAGACGTCAAGGTGGCGATCACCGCAACCAGCCCGGTTTCGGTATACGTCAATGACATTTACACCATCCTGTCTCCAACGCTCCCCTTCAACATCACCACTGACCCCAGCGGTAGCCTGACCATCATTCAGGAAACAGAAAGCTTAACGGCAGTCTGCTACCAATTTAGGATTGAGGGCATTGACCCGCTGATTGTCAACCCGATGGCGGGGGTGTTGGACAACATCAAAGCCATCCAAACCGGGGCTGATTTGATGAAAGTGCGCATCACGGACGACCAGAACAAGGTCATTCCTTTGATTGACCCCGACAAGGCAAAAGGCGGCACAGCCGATGCTTTAGCCAAAGTCATGCAGCAATTGACCGATACACTGCAGTACGTGCCCGCTGACGGCAGTAAGCACAAAGCCGCCGGAGGGGCGCGCCTGAGGAGCGCAGCGACCGACAGCAATCGGCAGGTACTTTGGGGACTTAATTTTGAGCAAGGCGAGATGAACTACTACGAAGGCGCAGCGGCAGTCGCAAAATTCCGTTTGGCAAGCCTTGGCAATACAGCATCTACCAGGGACGCCGAATCTGTGGGCGAAGAAATCATAGACGACATCTGGAGCTTTTTCAACTGGGTAAAATCCGAGGTGTCGTCCTTGTTTGATGCCATTGAGCATTTTGTGGTGGAAGTCGTCGAAGGCATCGTCAGCTTTGTTTTCAAAATCGCCGGAAAAGTATTCGTCTTCCTCATTGACAGCTTGGTGGCCGCCGTGTCGGCGTTCATGAGCTTCCTCGACTGGGTAGGCGTGGATACCAAAAAACTGCGCAAGTGGCTGGGTTTTGTGTTTGATTGGGACGACATATTGCTCACGCACCGGGTATTCAAAAGTTTTTTCAGCAACTTGATTGATTATGGCATCAAGGAAGTCGAATCGTATGAAGATGACTTATTGGATATCATGAGCCGTGCCGAAGATTTCCTCAAAGACAAGGCGGGCATTGGCGACCGTTTGCCGAATGGTTTTGCCAATGACTCCGCCAAAAATATCACCGCAGGGGGCAATCCGGTGCGCGGGCAAAATACAGCGCCCTTCAATATGGTGCATTATCATTTGAAGAACAATGCCGCTGGATCGGATTTTGGAAAAGACATCCTCGCTCCAGTCCTTTCGGGTGATTTGGGCGACAAGATAAAAGCTATCCTGGCAGCTGCGGGGCAATTAAAAGAAAAGTTTGATGACTTAATGAACAGCTCGGATCCGGAATTTTACAAAACATTTTCCGACCTATCTTTCAAAGAAATCATCGTTAAAGTTGTGGAATTTGTCGGCATCGAGTTGCTGGAAATTGCCAAAATAGTACTCACCGAACTCTTCAAGTTGTTTAACGACTTTTTGGAAGGCATTAAAGAAATGCTTACCTCCCCCCTCGAAATTCCGGTACTTTCTTATATTTACAAAACCCAAGTAACCAAAGGCGACGATCTGAGCATCCTGGATGTGGCTTGCTTGGTGGCTGCCGTCCCGGTTACGGTCGTATTCAAAATCGCGACGGGCGCTAACATGTTTGCTGCCGGCCCGGAAACCGACAAATTCTTGAATGCGAAAGATTTTTCAGTTTTCCAGGCTGCTTTTGCCAAACCGGCAACTCTATCGACAAGATCCGCCATGACGGATCCGAATGCACCGATTGATCATACCCTTTATGAAAAATGGGTTTTGGGTTCTGGGATTGCTGCTTTGGTTAGCGCGCTGGGCATTTCCGTGTTGACTGCCCTATCAAAACCCTTTGCGGAGGAAGAAGAAGCCGTCTCGCCCGCTGATCCGTTAACAGCCCTCAATGGTATATTGTACCTGCCTTATGTCTTGCCCGACGTTATTGCCTTCCTTGGAGCTGACAAAAGTAAGATGGAGCCATGGGAAAAATGGAATGCCTTTTTTGTCATTCCAGGCATCTTAAAAGCGATGACCGATGTTAATTGCGCTTTTAAAGACTCTAAATTCCTCGAAAACAACACCAATGAATTTAAAAGAACCTGGGGGACCGTCATTTCTCCCTGGGCGGATTTGATCATCAATGGTTTGTGGCTATTTCCTGTTGGGTTTTCAATTTGTTCGCCTAAAAATACCACGCCAACGTTCAAGGAAAACATAGCGGGCGGTTTCTTTTTTGATTTCAGCGGGATGTTATCGCCAGTGATAACTTTTGTTAAGAATCCGTATGTGCTGGCAGGGTCATTGATCGCAAACGCCGTTTTCAACATTATTTATGGCAGCGTCACGGTAGCCGCGGCAGATCGGGTATTCAACCGCAGGGATTGATGCTACGAATACCAAAGCAGCAGGAACGCTTGGAGCAATTGAATAAAATCGCCACCACACAAATGAAATCAATGGTGGGAAATAAACAAATAAAGAAGTTAAAATAGCGATGGCTAAGAAAAAGAAAGCAGCCGCCGATGGCTTTAACGAAATACTGCTTTACATACGCCCAACGGGAAGGTGAAGGTTGAAATTTATTTGCAGAATGAGACCATTTGGCTTACGCAACAAAAAATTGCCGACTTGTTTGGTGCGCAGCGTCCCGCTATTACCAAGCACCTGAATACCGTCGTGCCATGGTAAACATAATCCGCACCCTGCCCCAAGTCAAAGTAGGCAATGGTAATCGAGATAACCTTTTTCACATTGGCTCCGACCTTCACCTAGAATTCCCTGCCAACAAGGAATTCCTACAGCAGCACCCTTTGCAGCCAGCGGGCGATGTATTGGTATTAGCGGGTGATGTTGTGCCTTTTGCTGTTATGGATAAGCACCAGGACTTTTTCAGTTTGCTTTCCGACCAATTTGAAACCGTTTTTTGGCTACCCAGAAACCATGAATACTACCTTTTTGAATTATCCAGCGCAATACAAAGGCGATGTGCTGAATGAGGCTTTTGCGGTAGAGCTTTTTGATTGGATTGAATCTTCCAAGATCAACTTTTGGGTGTATGGACATCACCACAGCAATACCCCTGAATTTAGTATTGGAAAAACCAGGCTAATAACCAATCAATTGGGCTATGTGCAAAGGAATGAGCACAAGCTTTTTGAACCAGATAAATGCATATTATTATGACCATAGCAGAACGACAAAGTAAGCAGCAAAGCGTGGGGGAAAGCTGTGGTAACAAATGAAGCGTTTCGGATCACTTTCCTGACGTCAGGAAAACGATACCGATACCCAAAGGTGCATTGAACAAGTCAGGTGAGTTCAAGCGGTCGAAGCATAAAAAGACCGTATATTTGTGCCATAAGTACATCCGGGCAAAATACAGCCAGTATCTGAATACGTTGAAATGGCTGGATGCTTACTTATCGGAACATTAAGCCTGAATTTGTGGCATTTTTAAAGCGAAAAAATCATGAGCAAAATAAAAATAAAAAATTTTGGGCCTATCAAGGAAGGCTTCACTGAAGGAGATGGCTTTATTGATGTAAAGAAAGTTACGGTGTTTATCGGTAACCAGGGTAGTGGAAAAAGCACTGTGGCGAAGCTGATTTCAACAATGACTTGGATTGAGAAGGTTATAGATAAACGAATTTTGAAGCAAGAAGAATTAAACGTGTATAATCGTTTTTTAAAGCAATTGGCTTATCAAAGAATAGATAAATACATCAGTCCAATAACTGAGATTGAATACATTGGAAAGGCATACACTTTAAAATTTAAGGATGGCACATTTAATGCTATCAAATCAAATAAAAATGGATACCTACTGCCAAAAATAATGTATGTGCCTGCTGAAAGAAATTTTTTAAGTGTGTTTGATAGACCAGATAAAATAAAAAAATTGCCTTTACCCGTATATACTTTCAATGATGAGTTCGATACTGCAAAACATTTATATGCAGAAGGAATTGAACTCCCAATTAATAAGGTTCGTTTTGAATTTGATAAGTTCAATAAAATAGCCCATATAATTGGAGAAGACAATAGTTATAGAATTAGGTTATCAGAAGCATCCAGCGGTTTCCAGTCTATAGTGCCATTATATTTGGTTAGTAAATATTTAATGGATAAAATCGACAATAAAATTGAAGATGAAACTATTCAAGAAGATTCATTAGAAGGACAAAAGAAGATAGACAAACAAGTTAAAGCAATTTTGGATGACCCAGCGTTGAGTGATGAAATTAAACAGTCATATTTAAGACAACTAAGTGCAAATAAGAAGCCTTCATGTCTCATAAACATTGTAGAAGAGCCTGAACAAAATTTATTTCCCTCATCGCAACGAAAAATATTGAATAGTTTGTTGGAGATTAATAACATGAAGGATGGCAATAAGTTGATAATGACAACGCATAGTCCTTATTTGATAAATTTTATTTCAATAGCTGTGAAGGGGGATGACTTAAAAGAAAAAGTAAGCACAGATGAATTAAAAAATAGACTAAATGCTATTGTTCCTATTGCTTCTACAGTAAATCCAAAAGAATTGGTCATTTATGAATTAGATGAAATGGACGGTTCAATTAAGAAACTTGGAAACTTTGAAGGCATTCCTTCAGATAAAAACTTCTTAAACCAATCACTTGCTGAAGGCAATCGTTTATTTGATTCATTATTAGAAATTGAAGAAGAATTATGAGTGTAAATTTCTTTAAGGCGGATTGTCAAAAAACAACAAGCGAAGAGAAATTTGGCTTGTATGATGCGGAGGACAAAACACCTGCCAAAATTAAACTAACAGATGAGCTAACATGGAATGCAACCGTTGTAAATAGGGGTGGTAAAACAGTTTTGTTTACTGCTATTGATAACTGCATTGATATATTTAGGGAGAATGGTGATATGGATAGCCGCTGTGATTGCATGCTGTCATACGATTCAACACTTTTATTAGTAGAACTAAAAAACAAAAGAGATTCTTGGCAAGCAGAAGGGTTGTCTCAAATTGAAAATATTGTAAAAAGAATGGTTGAAGAAATTTCAGAGCATTATTACCACTTTAGAAAGCGAAAAGCTATTGTAGCAAACAGAAGATATCAATTTCCCGCATTTCAGACCTCAAATGACGAACAACGACAGTATTTTTGGTCGAAATATAAAATGAGAATTCAGTTTGAAGCGGAGATAAATATCGAATAAATACCCTTCAACGAACAAAATACCGTAAAGCACTTCAACATTCACCAGCTCACTGGAGTGAACGTGAAGGCCCTGCAAGGCAATATCACCAAAAAAGAGAATATCTACAACATCAATAAAATTGATAACGCCAACTTTTCCTAAACCATGCACGAAAAACCTACCCGATGGGCGTATTTAACCACCATTATTGTGCTGCTGCTTTGCGGGGCATGGGCAGTTTATGACTATCAAAATGATCCGACCAAAGTTCCGTTTGAACCGATCATCGCTGTCGTGTCTTCTTGCATTATCCTTTGGGGGTATTTGCGCTGGAAGAAAACCCACGAGAGTCCCCCGCAGGCGATTACCCACCAAACCGCGGAAAAGATTTACAATATCAGGGAAATAGAAAATGCAAACTTGGGCACAACAGTTCAGGATACCAAAAACACCGCAATTAACAGCCCTATTACTGCTGAAATAGTTCATATCGGTGACAACATT
>JBBRWA010000257.1:0-8727 GCA_038246345.1 Chitinophagales bacterium | reverse complement strand
TTCGTAGATCGGGTATTTGATTCTCCGTTGCAATACACCGGACTGGAGAACTTGTTTGCGGTGTACGGCTACGCGATGCAGATTTACTGCGATTTCAGCGGGTACTCCGATATGGCCATAGGCTTGGCTTTAATAATGGGCTTTAAATTCCTGGATAATTTTGATTCGCCCTATCAATCGACGAGCATCACGGAGTTTTGGCGGCGCTGGCACATCTCGCTGTCCACCTGGCTGCGCGACTACCTGTATATTCCCTTGGGCGGCAATCGAAAAGGGACTGTGCGCAACTATGTTAACCTGATGCTCACGATGTTGCTGGGTGGCCTTTGGCACGGTGCTGCCTTGCGCTACATTATTTGGGGCGGTTTGCATGGCCTAGCTTTGGCTTTTGAGCGATTTGTGAAGCAGAATATCTCATCGGCTCCAAGTCCGTTCAGGCGCTTATTTGGCGGTTTCCTGACCTTTCACTTTGTCTGCTTTTGCTGGGTGTTTTTCCGCGCCCAAGGGCTAGACAACGTACATGCCATGTTCAGCCAAATATGGTACAATTTTGAGCCTCAATACTTTATGGATTTCATGGACGGTTATGCTGCCGTTGTGTTTTGGATCGCGCTTGGTTTTGCGCTGCACTTAATGCCCAAGAACTGGGAGCTCGGGGCGCAAAAGTTTGTCACAGCCATGCCCTTATTCGGGAAAGTCGTGCTGGTGACGCTGATCGCCGCCTTGGTGATGCAGGTAAAATCGGCGGAGGTGCAGCCATTTATTTATTTTCAGTTTTAGCGCAAGGTGGTCTTCATCTCCAGAAACCTCGTAGGTCTAAAACCTCAGAACCCTCCCAAAAAAGCGCTGCTTTTTTGGGAGGGTTCTGAGGTTTTAGACCTACGAGGTTTTTACCGCATTAAAAACTGCGCTCTTTCCCCAAATACCCAGCCCTAGCCTGCCACAACACATCACCAGCGTTCAGTTTTTCCCACACAATTTGCTGATATGAAATATTCTTTTCGTAGGACTCAGCCCTGGCTTTCACCCCCACATTAAAATCATAGTTTTTTAATGGCGGGTACAAGCTGCCCAAGGCCGTTGGCACATCCGGCAGGCGGTAATCGACAATACCGTTTTTAGGTTTTGTGATTACTTCCCAGTTAATATTTAAGGATACCTGATAACCGCTTCTGCTGCGGGAAAAAGTCAATAAATCAAAATTTCCAACACAATTTACCGCAATCAAGCGCTTGTCAGCCAATACGGTTGGTTCCAGGTCGAAGGCTGCTACGGGCAAGGTTGCTGGAATGGCGCTGTAAAAGTGATCACTAATATAGGTGTAGCCACCAACAGCAGGCTCGGTGCCATGTGTCTGTACTCGAAGGCCATTGTAAGGTCGGTTGGGGTTGAACAGGTCGTTGTTGACGGGTTCAAAAACATTTACAGTTCCAATGATGGGGATAGTACCGCCCGGTGCCAGCAAGGGTGCGCTCAAAGGGAAAAATTGTAGTTTTGAGGTGTCTACAAGCCCATCTACCTGGTAATCCCAAGCAGTTACAAAGGGGAAATTAAGTTTGAGCGGGGGGGCTAGAATTGAAAGAAAGATGTTGGCATCCAGGGTGCTGGCATTTACGGCAGGGCCGCTCAGGTTGTCGAATCGGACAAAACGCCAGAAAGGGTCTCCATTTACCAATATGCGCACCCAAGTTTTGCCAGAATGGTAGCAAAAATATTCTCCTGCATAATTGTTGCCCGGCTGAGGGCGGCTGATGGTAAAGGCATCTGATACAACGATGCTGTCGAGGGTGTTCATTCCAGCCAGGTTGAACGATAAGCTCGTAACCTGTTGATACACCTGATTTCGAAGGTTAATTTGGGTGCCACTTTCAAGGTCGGTGTAGGTAGTAAGCGAGAGTACGGTATCCCGCACGCCGGTACCTGGTGCTACTAAAGTGGTGATTTTGAACACGGTACAATCAAAACGATCGCTTTGTGTGCTGTTTGGCACCTCCAAATGGATGCTGTCTTCCCCTGCAACCCAACGGAATGCCCGCGTTTCACCATTGCTTTGGTCACTGACGAATATAGCAAAGCGGGCGTTCAATTCATTGAACTCATTGTTGACAAACACCTCAAATGTCGGAGCTGCTGGTGGCGCGACTGTTTTTACACAAGCAAAAAAAGCGGAAAAGGCCAGAAGTGTGGCCAAGATTCGAATGTTCATGGATAAATCGGTTTGGATTTAAAAGTACAACAGTTTCTTGTGAAACTCCTGCAAAAATAAGTACTTCGCAATTACCATACCCGACTTTTACAATAATGTCGATATTCGCGCTTTCCAAAGGGTAAAGGGCAAAAGGCAAAGGGCAAGAGGCAAAGGGCAAAAGGCAAAAGGGCGAAAAAGCAAAGGGCAATGGCGAAATGCTAGAGCAGCGTGTCATTATCAAATTATCACATTAATCATTATGAAATCAATAGCAGTTTTTTGTGGTGCCAACAAAGGCAATAAACCCTGGTTTGCTGAAACGGCGACTGAATTGGGGAGAATACTTTCGGAACGTGACATCAAGGTCGTGTTTGGCGGCGGCAGTGTAGGGCTCATGGGGGTGCTGGCAGATTCGGTTCTGGAACATGGGGGCACTATTACGGGCGTCATTACCCACCAGTTGCATGGCCTTGAGCTTGGGCACCCCGGCGTGAAAGACATGGTGATGGTCGAGTCCATGTCGGATCGACGAAAATTGCTGATTGAGGGAACTGATGGCGTGATTACCATGCCGGGTGGTTATGGTTCTTTGGACGAGCACTTTGAGGCTTTAACCTTGGCACAATTGTTACAATACCAGCGTCCGATAGGCTTGCTGAACGTTCGCGGCTATTACGACCCCTTGGTACTGATGCTGGATGTGATGGTTGAAAATGGTTTTCTGAAGGAACAGAACCGCCAATTGTGCATTATTTCGGAAGACATCCCCGATCTTTTGGATAAAATGCAGCGTTATGAGCACCGGGCACTCGACAAATGGTAGGGCGCTACTTTGGCAAATCGGCCCCTAGGGGTTAAAGTTCTTTTAAAATAGCCCCAAGGGTAGTGACCAATAGCATTTTTCCTGTTTAAGATTCAGTACATTTGTCCACCAAAACCGCTCGATTGACAAGATATGGCTATGCGCACACTCATTTCGATTTATATTTTTTCTTTGCTGGCTGCCACTGGTTCTTTGGCACAAACTCCCGTTGACAAGTCGGTAAGGAGTACGGCGGCACCCAGCGCCACGCCCCGCAATACGACTGCTGCTCCAAAATCTACCGCCACCCAGCGTTCGGGCAGCTCCGGTACCGCTGTTGACCGTTCTGCTGCCAATTCGGGTACTTCGACACAAAAGGCAAGCTTGCGCCCTTCGGAAACATCCCTGCGCAATTCAAGAGGCACCTATTATGACAATCAACAAACGGCAAGAGGTGTAACAAATTCCGCACGCCGCGTACCTGCCATTCAACTTGTTGATAAGGTCAAAGTAAATTGGATATCCTTGGATGAGGCACTCGAAAGAAGTAAAACCGACAAACGCAAAATATTTGTAGATGTTTATACGGATTGGTGCGGCTGGTGCAAACACATGGACAGCACTACGTTCGTGAATCCCGCTGTTGCAAACTACCTGAACGAACATTTTTACGCCGTCAAGTTGGATGCGGAGCAATCACAGGATATCGTCTTTAAGGAAAAGACCTACCATTTTAAGAAAACAGGCAGCCGTGGATACCATGAATTGGCAGCGCTTTGGCTCAACAATCGCCTGTCATTTCCAACCGTAGTTTTTTTGGATGAAAGCTTAAACTTGATTCAGCCAGTGCCGGGCTATCAGGACGCGGTCAAAATGGAAGCCATCATCAACTATTTTGGATCAGATAGCCATCGGAAAACGCCCTGGGAAACCTACGAAAAGAGCTTTTCTGCGGAACATTAATGGTGCTGCTTTCCAATGAAAGCGTGTATGTGTAGGTGCGAGAGCCTAAACATACACGCTTTTTGTTTTTAGGGATGTCTGGCAATCCTAAAATACTTTCCGTTGCCATTGTTATTATCCTTAAAATGGATTAAATTTGTACTAGAATCATTTTTTAACCCTCAAAATTGCAAAACATGGGCTTAGTATATGCAGACATCGAACTGATCAACGGCGGAGATATGGAATTGGCTCGCCGTCAAATTATCGGCGAGGAAGAAATAAAACGAATGCAGGTAAATATCCTGGTTGATACAGGTTCTTATTACCTATGTATCAACGAAACAATCCAGGAGCAATTGGGATTATCTGTTCTCGAAAAACGAAAAGGACAACTTGCTGACGGCAGCGTAGCCGAATATGACGTGGTAGGGCCTATTGAAATAAAATTCAAAAATCGCAGGTGCCATGTAGATGCAATGGTGTTGAAAGGTGATTCCGAACCGCTTTTGGGTGCTATTCCTTTAGAAGACATGGACGTACTGGTACATCCGCTTCGGCAAGAGCTCATTGTAAACCCAGAGCATCCGTACTTTGCACAGATGAAAATAAAATGAATCATTTTCAACAAATTAAACTTGTAAAACGTGGGCTTCGTATATGCAGACATCGAACTGATCAACGGGGACGACCTTGCACTGGCACGCCGCCATATTTCGGCGAGGAAGAAGTTAAACGGATGCACGTGAACATGCTCGTCGACACAGGGGCATACAACCTCTGAATCAACGAGTCAATTCAAGCACAATTACAACTCCCATTTGTAGAAAGGCGAACAGGGCTAATGGCAGATGGCCGTAGAGTAGAATGTGAGGTGGTAGGGCCGGTCCATTTAAAATTCAAAAACAGGAATTCAATTTGTACTGCCGTGATATTACCGGGCGATAACGAACCGCTACTCGGTGCTATACCTTTGGAAGACATGGATGTACTGATCCATCCGCTTCGTGAAGAGCCCATTGTAAACCCGGATCATCCGTACTTTGCACAAATGAAGTTGAAATGACTCAAGTCCTTGTTGGAGCCAAGGCAAAAAAAATGCGACATCCTGAGTGGAGGCCGCATTTTTTTGCGTGGTTCCAAAGCTTAGTTGCTCGATCCAGTATATTTCAATTCTTTGATACGTGCTTTTTTGCCAACAAGGCCACGCAGGTAGAACAATCGTGCACGACGCACTTTACCGCGCTTCATAACTTCTATGCGCGCAATGTATGGGTTGGAGAACGAAAAAATTCGCTCTACACCGACACCGTGTGATATTTTACGTACGGTGAATGATTTAGTTAGGCCATGGCCTTTAATCTGAATCACATCACCACGATAAGCTTGTTCACGGCTTTTGTCGCCTTCCACGATATTGTACGTAACCACGATGGTGTCACCTGTCTTAAACGCAGGGAATGACGGGGTCTTCAGCAGTTGATCATGTACAAACTGGATTGCTTCCAATTCTTTCATTGTATAAAAATTTGAGTGTCTTTCTAATAAAGAGGCGCAAAGGTACGTCTACAGTTTTCAAAAAAAAAATCTTGTTTGAAAAAACACTCATTGTTTCAGGCAATAACTCATGGCCAAGGCAAAATTTCTTCAAAAAAGGCCCATAGCAGGGCTATTTTGAAGGTTCTGACGGTCATAATGATTCGTAAAAAAAACAGGCTCTTGTTAATGGCTGTCAAAGATAGATGTTGAAACACCTATCATTTAAACATCTTGCCTATCTTTGCGTCTCAATGCTCTAAAAACGAATATTTCATCATCCTAAAAATTTTATTGCGCATGAAAAAATTGATCCTTCTTCCTTTATTTGCATTGTTCTTTGTAGCCCTACAGGCTCAGAACAGCTATAATGTTAATACTAGCTCCAGCGTAGTCGTTTGGACGGGTTACAAAGTGACTGGTAAGCATACTGGTACAGTTAAAATAAAAAGCGGTAGTCTTCAATTCAAGGATGGCCTGCTTTCCGGTGGTACATTTGAAATGGACATGAACACCATCAATTGCACCGATCTCGAGGGCGAATATGCTGGAAAACTCATCGGTCACTTGAAATCTGATGATTTCTTGGCAGTTGCCAGCAATCCAACTGCTACCATGGTGATCACCCGTGCCATTGCCCAAGACAGCAAAGGCAATTACAAAATTGTGGGTAATTTGACCATAAAAGGTACCACTAAAGAAGTGAAATTCTTTGCCAATGTACAAGATATGAGTGGTGCTGTCAATGCAACTGGAAAAATTACCATTGACCGTTCGGAGTACAACATGCGTTATGGCTCAGGTTCTTTTTTCGACGGTTTGGGCGACAAAACCATTTACGACGAATTTGATCTGCAAATTTCATTGGTTGCGGGTAAGTAATTGATTAGCAGCTGAATAAAATACAAAAGAGCTGTCTCACACGAGGCGGCTCTTTTGTATTTTACCTCTTGATTGTTCAAATAATTGATTATTTATGAACAGAATTGAAGGAATCTGTATTTTTGCAACCACTTTTGCACGATAATTGCTGGTTGTACGTTTACCCACAAACGTTACATTTGATCCGATAACTTTACACAAGCTACCAATGTTCCGCTCTTTACCGATCCTTGCCTTGACTTTTGGTCTGCTTTGCCTGTCGGCCTTCCGACCAGGCCATCCCTATTTTGACATAAATGCGCCAGTTTGCAACACGACCTTTGAGCGTCTTTTGCAGCGTTCGGATCGGACGCTGCCATACGATGATTATGGCATGAAGATAGCCGTAGACTCCGCTACTCGGATGAATATCATGATGTTAGACTACAGCACTTATGGCAATGCTTACAATGAGAAGGTACGGAGAATCATCAGCCACTACATGCCCAATACCACAATCACAGATTTTACGGAAGGAACTACCGATGATTTGTTGCGCGTACTGTCAGGTTGTGATGCTGTCGTTGTGGCTTATCCTTCTGCTTCAAGTGCGGCCAGTATAAAAGCGTACAGCAAGGCATTGAACCAATACGCACTCCAGGGTGGCACCGTTTTATTTACGGGAACGCATGAATTTGAAGTCTTGCAGCAATTTGGGCTGTTTGAGCTTGATTTTGGTTACTTTTCCAAAGAAAGGCCAATTCACAGCGCCCATTTGGAGCACCCCATATTTAATGGTGTTACCGCTGACGTTCATTTGGACAATTTTGCCTACCCTCTGGATATTTCAGATCCTGCTTTTGTAACCCTGGCTGATGTCGGTGGCTACCCTGTCGTGGGCTATAAACCGTTGGGGATTGGTAAGATCATATATATAGGTGTGGAATACTATTTTGATGAAGCCCCTTCTTCCCAGATGCTGATCAATGCGTTGGCTTTATTTTCAAAAGATCGGAGCCATGAGCAGGAAGTAAGCGCCTCTGGCACGGGATTCAATTCAGATTTTTTCAAGCCAGGAGGCAGCCTTAAACGCAGTGAAGAAATGTTATATACTGGAAGTGGTGTGAAAATGGAGCAAATTGAATTGAAAGTATATCCGAACCCATATGTTTCCAAAGCGAATCTGGATATTGAACTGACCAAGCCCACTCCAGTAATGGTTGAAATGACAGACGAACTTGGACGCCTAGTATCCATGATACTGCCGAAAAAAACAGTCGGCCCTGGGCTTTGCCGTTTTGATTTGCCAAATGTCGCCCCTGGCATTTATTTCCTGAAGATTCAACTAGACGGTAAAACTTTTGTCCGTAAGATTGTTAAGGCAGCTTCAAACTAGTTTAGCGGGCTAAAAAGGCCCCTGGCAATGTCACCTACACTACTATTTCCGGAATTCAGAAAAAAAAAAAAGGTACTTGCTGTTTATTCAAATACATACATGTAACTTTGCCGCTCATTCATGTTAATGAATGGATCATTTGAGGAATATTTTTTCCCCAATTGTTTTAATCTTCCCCTCGCAGTCTTTCCTACCGTTTCTTAATCTTCCTCCATTTAGATACGCGCCAGTTATTACTGGTTGTTCATCCTTTGCACATGCATGCTTCAATTTGCCTGTAAAGTTCGAGGAACTCCTTCATTTGCCTAGTGCTCTCCTACACTCTGTTTAATCCTACCAGGGAGAGTTACGCTTCAAATTTTAATTTTTTGTTGTACCCAATTGGGTAATTGTCTGCTTTGCAGCTTTCGCTGTTTGGTTTAACGTTTTTTGCGTTACGCACCAAACACCTTAAAGCTATTTCTACAATTCTCATATTGGAATTTTTCATGCTACATGTAACCATGTGGCCTTGCTTGCTATTGTCCAATCTGATCCAGAATTCAATACATTTCGTAACAACGAAACATACAAAAATTTATGAAATCTTTTACACTCCGCACGCAGTCGTTCCGCACGATCAATGTATTAGGAACAATTTTGTCCACAGCAATCGTTTTTGCTGGTAGCAGCCTGCTGGTGCCAGCGTTGGCGAATGGACTGACCAAACACAAACACGGAGACCCTGTAAAGGAGATCAATGTCGCTATCCCGGGCGCTGAATTACCTGGTTTAGGAAATATATATACTTACAATTACATTGCGGATGGTTCTTCAGAAGAGCCTTGTACCTGTAACAATGTCACCAGTGGCGGCACGATCGGGTCCAATCAAACCATTACCAATGGTGGCGACCCAGCCCCTTTCACCAACATTACTTCTCCCTCTGGAGGTTCTGGCACTATTGAGTATTTATGGTTGCAAAGTAGCACCATACCTTGTCCAGCAATAGGGGATGCATCC
>JBBRWA010000256.1:0-8740 GCA_038246345.1 Chitinophagales bacterium | reverse complement strand
AGTCCCAAGCGCCACCACGCAACACACGGGAACTGCCGCTACCAGGCCCTTTCGGGTCTTTGGCAGGGCTTTTCTGGTAATAGTCGCTTGCATACCAATCTGAACACCATTCGTACACATTGCCGCTCATATCATATAAGCCCAGTTGATTTTTTGCTTTTTCACCGACAGGATGTGTTTTAGAACCTGAATTGGAGCCATACCAGGCTACTGCACCTATATCATTGCTGCCTGCATATTTGAAGTCATCCTTGATGCCTGGCTGGCCTCCGCGTGCTGCATATTCCCATTCAGCTTCCGTAGGCAACCTGTATTGCCTTCCTGTTTTTTGGGATAGCCATTTGCAATATGCCACCGCATCGTTCCAGGACACGCCGACAATGGGGTTGTTAGGGTCGGTCAATGATTTTCCCAGGTCTTTGTAAGCGGAACGAGCATCAGTTTTAATCTTATTGCTGCTCCCTTCCTCCATCCATTCCGGGTAATGGCTCTTGGTCTCATTGCAAAAAGCCAAGTACTCTGACACCGTGAGCTCATACCGCGAAAGATAAAAATCACTTAACGAAACCGAGTGAACGGGTTTTTCATCGCTTCCGCCATCATCGCTTCCCATTTGAAAAGTGCCGCCTTTTATCAGGATCATGTTGTCTTGCCGGAAGCCGCTGTCGCCAGTCGCCACGGGCGGTGGGCAGCCTTGGTGGGCAGCTTCACCATAAACATCCGGGCATTTATCGGCTTTATCGGCCACGCCATCGCCGTCGCGGTCTGCGGGTGGGCAGCCATTATCGGCTGCACTACCTTTTTGGGTCGGGCATTTGTCCGTTTGGTCGGGAATGCCATCGCCGTCGGTGTCGGGGCAGCCGTCGAAGCGAGCAAGGCCCGCTACATACTGGCATTTATCTTGTTTGTCCGGCACCCCGTCATCGTCGGCGTCAGGGCAGCCGTTGGTTTTGGCGCTGCCGTATTCGCTGGGGCAATGGTCTGTTTTGTCGGGGATGCCGTCGCTGTCTGTGTCGGCATCTTGCATCGGAGCTGGTTTTGGGCCCTCTGGTTCGGGGCTATCGCCTATGGTTGCTGCGTTGCCTGTTGTTTGCTGTGTTGGCGGCTTGTCCGGCGGGTTGGCAGCGCCCGTGTCCTTCGGGGTTTCAAGCACCAACGGGCTGTCTACTTGTCGAGCTGCTTCTTTTACGGCTTCCTTCACTCCTTGCCAGGCAGTCCCCTGCTTTTTAGACAAAATCGCGGCGATTTCCTCCTTTGTATCCGCTTTTGCAACTTTCTTGATGGCCGGCAAGAGTTTTTCGACATCGCTGGGCTTGTCTGTGTTTTCCACCCGCTGAATAAGGGCCTTTTCTAACGCTGGCTGCACCTGTTGCAGTACCTGTGGTTTTGCGGCTGTAATAACCGCAACCTCGCCCAAGCGCTGGCTCTGGGGGAAATCGCGCAAAAAGGCTTCCACCTTAGGAGCGGAGCTTTGCACTTGTATGGTGCGCACGTAGGCCGCTTCAAGTTCGGGCAAGAGCACCGCACCAAGCTGATCGCGGGTTTCTACGGCTTGTTTCACCTGAGGCAGCAGCTCGGCATCCGGGAAATTCTTCAGGTATTGCCGCACTTTTTCTTCGTCGGGCTGCTGGGAAAGGCTTGCCACGGCTTTGGTTTCGAGGTTGCGGATTTTTTCAAACACCTTTACGGTATACTGCCCGCTGTCGGCAAATTCCTGCTGATAGTCCCGCAAATCGGCGAGGTCGCCAGTTTTGTCAGCTTTGCGGAAATAGGCTTTGTCCAAATATGGCCGCGCTTCCGGTTTGTTTTGGTATTCTTGGATGAATGCGTCAATGGGCGCTACATCACCGCTCAGGTTGGCTTGTAGGGTGGCGAAGAACAGTCCGCGCTCGGGCGGTATGGTGAAAGCCCAAGTGGCACTGCTGCCGAGCATCAGGAATGCCAGGAAAAGCGCCATAGCACGGAGACCGCGGTTTATCCGTATGGTATTGGTCGGCTGTGAAGCTGGCCCAACAACGAAGGTGTGTTCCGTAGATTTATAGGGCGGCTCCTCCGTGTCTGCGGGTGCCAGGGCTTCGGTGACAATCGTTACTGTTTCGAGGATGGAGACATCCCGTGGCACATATTCCCGGGTATTGGCATCGAATTCGAGCAGGGAAACTTTGACCATCAACTGGTGCTCGCCTTCTATTTTTGGCGTTACCCAAAACATCCACTCGGTACAACCGTTTTCGCCTATGGTTTGGTGAAAGGAACTGAACGACACAATTTTGAATACATCACCTTCTGTATCAATCAGTTCCGCGCTCATTCGATCAGATACTTCCACGCGCTCTCGCAGGCGCACGTCGTCGTCAAGCACAATGTCATTGAGAATAGTGTCCGTATCCATCGCTACCCGTACCGTACAAATAGTAGTCTTTTGGATGGGCATTTTGTGCGGAATTCGGTACAGCATACTGCCTTGCCTTACAGTTTTGCCCTTTTGCTGCCGGGATGGGCGCACTGCAGGCTCAAAATCGGCTTCTTCAAGGGATTCTAAAAGTTCCTGAAAACTGGCACTTATCCCAGCGAGGCGTTGCGCATATTCCCCTGCATTGATTAAACCCTTGATGCGGTCTTTATTGAGCAATTGCAATTGAGCCTGTAGAGCAACCACCAAGCTGTGTTTTTCAACCCCTTCCGGCAACAACTCTTTCAGCGCTTTGAGCGCCATTGGCAGGTCTTCAACGAGCAGGTCGCTGAGCAGGGAACGGGTGGCGGATAAGGATTGTGCGAGTGGCATACGCGGTTTTCAATATTGGGTTTGTGTTTCAAGTTGGAATGAAGAGCAAATGTAATGTGGAAATGGTGGAAAATGAAGGAATATGGTGAAAATGGTTTGGGGTTGCGGGCGGTGGCGCACGGCGGGGGCGCACGGCGGGGGCGCACGGCGGGGCGATTGCGCGGGGCGCGGCGCGGCGGGGCTGGGCGCGGCGGGGCTGGGCGGGGCGACCACGAGGGTTGCCCGTACGCGGGCGTGGAAACGTGTAGCACACTAGTGGTCCTGCAAGTCAGTTTCGACGGGCGAATGCTTGCTGGGCAAGTGTCGTTTTCTACAAAAAATGTATCGTGGGAATTGGTTGTCCACCGTTTTACTTGGGCCTTGGGCGAGCTTTGACAACTTCAAAAAAAAGTTGTCAAAGCTGTTCTGTGGCTTGGCCTGACGGCGGAGTGAGAATTTGTCAACATTTTTTCATGTTGACAAATTTGGGCGCATGTTCAGATCCTTTGCTCAGATAGATGGTAATGCACCCGTCGAAACTGACTTGACGGCCCACTATACCCCAAACCTCCCCACCTTCTCCTTCTTCCAATACCTTCTCCACAAACTCTTCACCACCACCAGCATCACCAACGGTATTGCTGCCACCGGAAGCTCCTGCGGCAGCCATTTCCAAAACACCAGCAATACAATGGCCAAAAAGCCAACGCCCATGAAGTAGACATCCGTCCATTCCGCCCGGCGCTTGCGGTAGAAATACAAAAGATGCGTCGGTAACGCCCAAAGAATGTTCATATTGGATTTGGTGGCACTGTGGTCAGTCGCAAACCACAACAGAAAAATAATAAGACCCGCAATGCCCAAGGTCAGCCAAAACAAGGCATCGAATATGCGCTCCGTGCGGGGATTGGCCATGGCCAGCAAGCCAACAATCGCCAGCAGCGACATCATCCACAAAGGGCGGTCGATGGGTGTGGGATTGAAAGGGTGAGGTTTCATCGGCGGCTCCGGGATGTTTCGCTCCGATTTTACAATGGCTTCGCCAGATACAGCGCGGGCTTTTCCCATCAAATCATGCACATAATCCGGCAGGAACATATAATTATCAGCAGTGGCAACTCGATCGGCAGGCAGGCCGAGAATCAGGTCGATGCCGAAGCCTGTCCAGGGGTTGCGCACCAGGTAAGGGCGCAGTAACTGGCGCATGGTAGTTCCTTTGACCAAAGATGCCGTATCATATTGAATCTGGTGAAAATAAGTTTCTTCCAATATGTCGCGGATGCGCGTGGCGCAGTTGTCGTAGAAAAAATCGTATTTGTAATAGCGGTTTTCAACTTTATAATTCTCTTGTAACAGGTCGTACAGCCGTTGTTTCTGGCTTTGATCCAGGTTGAACAACTGCTCCTTCATGGACCGGCGATCTTGCAAATTCCCGTATTCGAAACCTCTGGTCGTTTCTATGTCGAGGTTGTACAGCAGTTTTCCCCGACAGAATTTCAACAGAAAATTGGGCTGATCAAACTCAAAAGTGCCGTAGTTGTAGCATTGGTCGAAGCGCTGGGCGGGGTCTTTCACCCGGATGGCGCTGTGCCCGAAAGTGCTGTACACAAACTCGCCTGGTGCCACGGTCATCAGGCTGATGGTTGCTGAATCGGAGAGCGTCAGTGGCCCTTGCGCTTGCAGGTATATAGGGTAGAAAAGGAGTATTGCAAGGGTAAAAAATTGCTTCATCTAACTGAATTGAAAAGGGTTTAAACAGTTTTAGTTCCCGTTTTCTGGCCTAAGACACTCGAAAGAAATTATTAGGAGGATAAGCCACTACCCCACTAAGATACCCCAAACCCAGACAATCAGCATCGCCGAAAATTTCCAAATCGCCCAAATCAAACCTGCGAAAACAACCAAAAACAACACGCTCAGAAGCGCTACGGATCCTGTGGCATTCGGCTTGATTCTGCCATCGGCATAATAGGCTTTCAGCAAATTTACATTCCGTCGATTGGCTTTATACCCAAAATCAAAGAAATCGCCTAAAAAAGGTATTGAACCAATCAGGGCATCTAGCACAAAATTCCACATCATACGGAGCATGAGCCATGGGCCCGCTCCTTTTTTCACCATGGTGTGCATTAAAACACCAGAGACTGCAAAACCACTGATGTCGCCCAAGTACGGTATCAACCCAATGATGCCATCAAGCCCAAACCTTATATTGGTACCTGGAATGCGAAACTGGTCATCGAGTATCTTAGCTAACCTTTCCAGTCTGACCATTTCGGGATCAAGCGCCTGCCTGTTGTTTTGAAGGTCTTCCATACTTATTGTACGCGCAGTACCTGCCCGATTTGAATATCGGCATTTGGAAGTTTGTTGAGCAGTTTCAGGCGATCTACGGTGGTGTTGTAATCCCTGGACAACTTGTACAAGGTGTCCCCTTTCACCACCCGGTGATAACCGGCAGAAACCGGCTTTTCCTCCACTGGCGGTTTCGTTGGAATGGGGTCGGCAGGCCTGGTATTGTCTGGATAAGGTACGCCAGTGGTAGCTGGCGGCTTTGTACCCGGAAAAGTAGCGCCGCCATCAGTAGTAGAAGGCTTTGTCGTCGGTTTGGTACCATCAGGAGAAATTTCAAAATCCAGGTCGCCATCATTGATCATGGTGCCTTCGTTCGGTTTGCTGGTCGTGCTGCCGGGCGAGGTTGGTAGCGTTGGATCTTTGGAAGCATCCCGCAGTTTTATGGGCTGTAGGGGCGCATTTGACTTTCTCAGACGGATTTTTTCGTTGGTTTCAGGTTCTTGACCGCGTGCCAGTCCATTGCGGGCAAGCAGATTTTCCAAACGGATGCCATAAAGTTGGGAAATATCGAACATTGTCTGGTTTTCACGCACGATATGATCTGTCGCACGGCCACTCCACTGACTTTTTTTACATTGAATAAACACCCGGGTATTCGGTTGGAGCCGTACGCCTGGTGAGTAGCCGCGGTCATTGTAGTCGATCACTTTATCAACGCTCAACCGATAAGCTCTTGCAACATCAGCCAGGGTTTCACCTTCCCTGGATGCAATTACTTTGAGGTCATTGACCCGACCAATGCGGCCAGAGGCGGCGGAAGGAGCATTGGGGGCATTTGGGCCTTCGGGTTTTACACCGCCATTGTCGCCACTTCCAGGCGTGCCGGGAAAGGTTTGTGGTGGCGTAGAACCTGGAATGTCATATTGGTACAATTTGTAGCGCTCAATCAGGTCGATCAGTTTCGTTGCATAATCAGGCGAGGTGGCATAGCCTGCAGACTGTAATCCGCGCGCCCAGGATTTGTAATCGGTACGATCCAGGTTAAATAAATAACCATAGCGGGTGGATTTCTTTGGATCTCGGAGGAACGCCCCATGATCCAGGAAACTCTCTTCCACGCTCCCATAGTTGCGGAAGCATGATTCTTTCAGGTTGCCTTGTTCATCGCGGTCATCGTCTTGTTTGTAATACGTTTTTCCGTTCCAGTTACCACCACATTTAATACCGAAGTGGTTGTTGGCTTGTTGGGCCAAGTCACTGGTGCCGGCGGCGCTTTCCAAAATTCCCTGAGCAAGGGTAATACTGGAAGGCACACCCATACGCTCCATTTCCAACACGGCTGCTCGGTTGAATTTGGTAACATAATCGAGGTTGCGATCGCTTGTGCTGTATTCAACAGGTGCAATAGCAATTTGATCAATGCCTTTGTTTTTAGAGGCTGTAGATTCGGAAGAACGCTTATTCTGGGTATTTGAATTAGAAAAAGTTTCTCGTAAATAACTACAGCTCTGCGTGGTCAAGGCCAAAAGCAGCAGAAAAAAGGTCAATATTCTCATGGTAAATATGTGATTTTGAAAGGAAAATGCTCCGGTTATTTTCAAATAAACGACTTTCAGGAAAATCTATTCTGTTTCAATACAGTCAATTATACTGATTTAAGCGTTAGAAGGTATTATTATTTAATTGGCAAAAATCATTTGCCTGGAATCAACAGCCGATCCATTGATGTGCAGCGTGTATACAAAAGCGCCACTTACACCATAGCCATGGGTGTACAATACTTCATTGAGTCCATCCTGTAGCGTTACAGGCATATTTTCAATTATTTTGCCTTGTAAATCTGTGATTTGAATAAAAGCCGTGGAAACTGATTTTGGCATTTCATGGATATAAAATGATATCCAGGTGGCTTCATCAAATGGATTGGGACGGTTTTGATACAACTCAATGGTTTTTTGCCCGCGCGCTTCAGGCTCATCGGTATCAGAGGTCAATACAAGTTTTTCTACAGAAAAAAGGCTCTCCGCGCCATAATTATCCACCGTTGCTATACTCACATACAGCGGGCCAGCGGGGTTGCAATACAGCACGTCAGAAAATGCCGGGGAGCTCGTGTACACGGTATCCCAATCTGTCGTCAGGGAGCGCAATGCGATTCGGAATGTTTGGGTGTCGATTGGGTCATTGATATTCATTAGGAGCAAATTGCCGCTCCTAACTGCGCTAAAATCCGGTACGGCCCCTACATTTCGCGCAGCAATAGCCGCTCCATTGGCATTGATGAGCGCATTGCGGGCGAGGTAATTGAAATCGACAAAAAAGGAATCGACAGCGCCATCCATATCTGTATCCACGCCCAATACATCTGCAGAAGTATGTTGGCGATCTATGTACGCGGCGTTGTTACTGGCATCACCGTGTTCGTTCGCAGCCGTGAAACGCATAGCAGGATATCCCTTTTCCCGGAATGGAATATGGTCGCCCCCGCGACCTGTGCGGTCTTCTGGCGACATAATCCGAATATTCATCGGCACTTGAGCCGTTGGTAGCAAGTTCTCCTCGTACTGGAGTTTTAGAAAGCGGGACAATTGTTTGTGCTTTGAATTGAAGTTCCCCTGAGAAAAAAGCCGCACGCTCGTAGAATCAATATCATTCAAACCGGGACAAGAAGGCGCAGAAGAAGTCTTACCGCAAATAATACCCCCGATAACGTCATTGTTCAGCACAGCACGCAGGGGCATGCTTTTTTGTTGCACGTAATTCGCGAAGGCATACGCGCCGTACAAACCCTGCTCCTCAGCCGTCGTCACCAAAAAAACAATGGAATTCCTGAATTGCCATTTCGACATTATCCTGGCCAACTCGATTACCAGCGCGGTTCCCGTAGCATTGTCTTCTACCCCTTCGGCCACACAGGCGGTATCACAAAGCGTGGCACATCGGCTGTCAAAATGGCCCTCCAGCAGGATGAAACCGCTGCTCGGATTGGAACCAGGCAATACGGCAAAGATGTCGCGGTGTTGACCCACCCCACAAATAGCCTGATCGAATTGCAAATATCCATTCTGCAAATCTGCCCCATTCTCAACCCGAAACTGGTTGAATTTCTCCAAAACCCAGCGCCGTGCTGCACCAATACCCGTGATAGCTGACAAGGTATCGCTACCCGAATTGCGTGTTTTAAAACTGGCCAGTTTCAGAATGTACGACTTCAAACTATCCGCCGAAATTGCAGCTTCCAGCGCAATACCCAACGCCGCTGGATCAAGCGGCGGGGCCAACGCAGACGGCGATGGCGTGTAATTTCCCAATAGTACCTGCTCTGCAACCAGATTGGTCGAAAGGATATTGGTTTGCGCTGTAGTGAGCAGCGGGGATAGGAGGGCCAGGAAGAGCGTAAATCTGCGCATAACAAAAATGGTTTCAGGTTTCAAGGTTTCAGGTTTCAGGTTCGCGTTGTGCTGGTTTCAAGGTTTCAGGTTTCAATGTTTCAGGTTTCAGGTTCGCGTTGCGTTTGGTATCTCCCTGAATTTGGGTAATTTTTTTTCGGTTTGAAAAAGCTAGTGTAGGTACACAAGTCAAAATCTAGCCAGAATCAATGGGCAAAGCAAGTGCACCTATTTAATTCCATTTTGAAAGCCAATCAGGTGTGTCATTCCGAGCGAAGCGAGGAACCTGGTT
>JBBRWA010000255.1:0-8787 GCA_038246345.1 Chitinophagales bacterium | reverse complement strand
TAAATCGACACCAAAAACACCGCCACCATTGTTGCGGCGGTTCTTACGCCAGAACCCGCCCCCGTTTGGATTGGTCAATTCATTGTATTTGTAGCCATCCACGTTGATGCAAGGCACGATGTACAGCTCTAAGTTATTTACAATTGCTTGAATATCAGGACGCGTGGCATAATTTTCCAATAAATACCACATGTAAAAAATCAATTGGGATGCGCTGTTGGGTTCACGGGCATGGTGTAGCGCGGTGTACAGCACTTTGCGCTCCGCTTCGTCTACATCCGGGTTGTCGGAAATTTTCACATTGTAAATCGGGTTGTTATCCCAGGTTAAAATGGTGTCACTGGTCACTTTCCTGACAGCAATCAGGTTGGGATACAGGTTGCGCATCTTGTCCAATTCCGCCATCATCTGGTCGTAGGTAAGATAGCCGCCCATGGTGCCGTAAGAATAATTGGCCGGTGTGACATAATTTGGAAATGGCGCTTGACTTGCGTTGCAGTCAAGGCCACGATCCGCAACGCTCGGAGCTTTGGCGCACTGTTCGAGGTAGTGTTGGTATAAATCGGGAATCAATATATCCGTCTGGAAACCAGCTTGTTGCACCTTTAGAATTTCCGTTTCAGAAAGAACTGTCGTAATGGAGCGTCCAGGGAAATAGGTACCGTGTTCGGTTTCAATGCCCGTATGTACAAGATCAGCCATGGATTTTCCGACCAGGGAAATTTTGACGTTCGCATAACGTTCTGGGGTTTGGGAAAAAAGCTTGAGGGAAAACAGGGTAAGGCACAGTAAAAGCAGGATGTTTTTCATGTAGATGTAGACTATTAAATTTGAAGCAAAGATAGCAAGGTGGCTTACCTATCTGAGCAATGTATGGTCATTGGATATTTCAAGCAAAAAATAATGCCTCAAAACAAATTGAGCAAGCCAAGTCGCCAATTTCGCCCTGGCATTGGCCTGTTTGCCAGTGATTCATAACGCTGGTTCCAGATGTTTTCCATGGTAAAATCAATGGACAGGCCGCGTGTCCAGCGCCATAGCTTTTGTTGGAAGGCATATTGCAGCAGCAGCGTTCCCGTTTGAAAGCCAGGCAGCTCGGTTTGGTTGTCGCTGCTGATGAATCGTTTTCCGGTAAATTGATGCAGGTAAGCGCCTGAAAACCCGCCATGAGCCGCCCATAAGCCGCCGCCCGCTGAGATGGTGGGCGTGTACGGCAATTGTTTACCCAAAACTGCTTCTGAGCCGCCATACACCGCTACATTTTCAGTTGCAGACCATTGGAAACGACCCTTGGTTTTCCATTGAATGCCCCAGCATTCAACCGTATAGCTTGTGACTGCCTCCAATCCGCGACTGTTGACTTTCCGTAAATTTCCAGGTCGGAAAATGCCATCTTGAGGGCTTGGTTGCCAAAGTATCCAATCGTCCAGAATCAATTGAAAGGCGGTAATCTCGGCAGCAAAGCGATGCCTTTTAAATACCCAACCCAGGTCGGCGCTGTAGCCTTTTTCAGGTTTAAGGGTGCTGTTATCCAACGTTTCCCAAAACTGGTCATTGAAAGTGGGCAAGTTGAAGTTTCTGGAAATATGGCCGCGAATCAGTCCTGGTTTGCCTGTGGGAAATTCCCAGCCAAGCGTCCACGTAAAAGGCGCTGCTTGTTTTTCTACCCATTCTTGCCGAACCAGCGCTGAAACCTTACCAAAAGCGCCAATTAAACGCTCTCCCTGAGCATAACCTGCCAGTCGGGTTTGCGCATACCATTTGCCTTTGTTCTTATAGCCATCCGAAATAGCCCGGGTTTGTTGTGCTAACCCACCGAGTTTCCACTCAAAGTTTCGGTTTTTTTTCTGCCGCCATTCAGTGCTGAACAAAGCCGTTTGGGCACGGCTTTCTTCCGTCTTTCCGGCAAAATGAAAACCAATAAATTCATCCTGCCAGCCAAGCCTGCTTTGCAGTTTTGAATACTGATTTGGGTTAAATTCCCAGGTAGCGACCGCCCTACTCGACCAGTCGCGCTGCCAGGTATAACTAGCGGCTTCTGTAATGGCTGGCGGAATTTGGCGGAAGGAGTGCTGGTACCAAGCGGCAGTCTTCAGGATGTTTTTTTTGTTGAGCAGCACTTGGTTAAACTGCTGAATATCAACTTTTTCGGCAAAGTTGTTTTGTTGCCGCGTTTTATAAAGCTGTCCATTCAGGCTTTTGGCCAGGAAAGGGAAATTATTTTCAGCGCTTTGCCAATTGGCCCGTATCCGGCTCGATATTTTATCGGTAGCATAATCTGCAGAACCTTGCACTGATTTTTGTGCGAAACTACCGCCGCCTAGGCCCAGTTGGCCCAAGAACCCTGGTTTGTTTTGTAGCAATGGGGTTTCAATCAGCACACTGCCACCCATAGCCCCGCTGCTTTGCGCAGCGCTGTTTCCACCTTGCTGCACCGCTACCCTATCGCTCTGCCAAAGCGGCAGCAGGGAGGCATCCACAACGCCGTTCATAGGGCTTTGGAGGCTGAGGCCGTTCCAAAACACTGCCGTGCGATTAGGCCCGACGCCGCGGGCAGAAATGGTCGCCAACGTTCCGGGGGCATTTTGCCGGAGATTGAGGCCGTTTTCCCAAAAAAGTCTGTTTGTAAGGGATGTAACTGCCGTAGTTGGCAGAGAATCTGCTTCCCAGATATCGAAGCCTGTACGACTAAAACGTTGTTCCAGAATAACAGTTTCTGGAATATTTATTTCCGAATAAATAGAATCTGATTGCGCGGAAAGGGTGAGTGAAAAGCAAATACAGCAAAGAAGGAGACCGTTTTGGGGGCATGAAAATGCAACACTAACGGCGCTATATTTGACAAATCTCTTCATAGTCGGGCCGGTCGTAAGAATTGCGGTGAATAAATGAGCGGAGCAGTACACCTTTGTGCAACACAAAAACACCTGGCATCTGAAGGCCATCACCCAGTTCAATATTGTCCAAATTGGTGTCGCCGCCATGCCCTTCCAACACCGTAGCCTGGAAACCACGAATCCAGTGCATCAATCCCATCAATTGCGTTGGGCTTGTTCTGCCCAGGCCAAAGGACTTGTAATACTGCACATCAGGGTCAGCAATATGGTCAATTGGAAAAAGCTTGTAGCGCTTAAAGAACTTTTCCGCGATTTTTGGATCACTGGCCATGTGGACAAAAACAATCCTAAAACCTTGGCCCTCTAGTTTTTGCCGGCGCTTGGCAATATCACTTATCGCCTCTCGGCAAAAGGAGCATCCAAAAAACCGCAGGAAGACCAACAGCACTGGCTTGTCGTCAGACAAATCCAACAAACTGCCACCATCATTCACAGTGCGCATTTTTGCCCAAAGGGCAGTATTATTCGCTAACTCAGACATAAATAAAAAGGCGGTTTCAGGGCCTCAGGGTTTAAAGGATTCAGGGTTTACTCGATCTGCTGTTAAATTTGAAATACCATTTCAAGAATACGAACCAATCGAGTAAACCCTGAAACATTTAGACCTTTAAACCATGAAACCTTAAATTAGTTTCATCGCATCTAGTGCATCTGCTACCTCTTTTACAGCGGTGGCTGATTTGTGGAGAGATTCCATTTCATCCTTTTCCAGGCTGAGTTTGATGATTTGTTGTATGCCATTTTTACCCAGCTTCACGGGAGCGCCCACAAAGATATCATTCAAATCATACTCTCCGTTGAGGCGAACGCAGCAAGGGTAGATGCGCTTTTCATCGCGGATCATGGAGATGGCCATTTGTGCCGCAGCGGCACCCGGTGCGTACCAGGCAGAAGTGCCCATGAGGTTGACGAGTTCGCCGCCGCCTACTTTGGTGCGTTCGATGATCGCATCGAGCTCGTCTTTACCGATGAGTTCTGTTACGGGGATACCGCTTACGGTGGTGTAGCGTGGCAGTGGTACCATTGTGTCGCCATGGCCACCCATGAGCATGGCTTGGATGTCTTTTGGTGATACGTCCAGTGCTTCGGCCAGGAAGGCGCGGTAGCGGGCGGTGTCGAGCACACCAGCCATGCCAAGCACACGCTGGTCTGGCAAGCCCGAAGCTTTCCAGCATGCGTAAGTCATCACGTCGAGTGGATTGGACACGACGATAATAATCGGGTTTGGGGTGTGTTTGAGGATATTTTGCGTGACCGAGACCACGATTTTGGCGTTGGTGGCGATCAAATCGTCGCGGCTCATACCTGGCTTGCGCGGAATACCAGCCGTGATGATAACGATGTCAGAGCCTGCGGTAAGGGCATAGTCATCGCCTCCCGTAATGCGGGTGGAATACCCATCAATGGGTGCCTGCTGCCAGGTGTCAAGGGCTTTCCCCTTGGCCATATTTCCCTGAATATCAATCAGTACTACTTCATTCACGGCATCTGAATGTGCCAATACGTTGGCACAGGTAGCGCCCACGTTTCCGGCGCCGACTACGGTAATTTTGCTCATTTATTAAGGCTTTATTCCCCAAAAGGGGGTATTTTAGTGGAAAGAATTGGAAGTTGCAAAAGTAGGGAAAAATCTATGGTCAGTGGTGGAAAAAGGGGGGTTAAAGTAGGAAAATGGCATAAAACAAGGGTATAGTTCTTCCGGGATTCAACTGCTAAGCAGCTCTTTCGAAAGCATATTCATTATTTCAACAGAAAAACCCATCCCTTTTAAAAAAAAATTTGACTTTACTTCCGCTAATAATTTGATGCTGAACACGATACAAAACCAAGCATATTTGAACAAGCTACCATATTACCATATATATGCTTAAAGGGATATACACATCCCTTATATTTGCAGCAACATTATTTGACCAAATTAATTCACTCCTCCATCAACCTTCTCCAAAATGGCAAAAACCCTTCACGCCCTCATCGTCGGCATCAATGCCTACCCTTCTCCCCCACTGTATGGCTGTGTTACCGCCTCGGGTATTTGGTTGGGGTGTTGGCGGTGCGTCATTTGCCAATATATTTCTCCAGGTAATGGGCGTAGATTCAGCCGTGGGCGGATGCCTATATCCTGCTATTTCCCCAGAATCAGGAATATTGACCAGAAAAGGGAAGTAGTTGTCGAATGACGGAACAACAGAGCCATAATCCAGTAAATTGGGTGTCGGATACTGGGATTGGTTTTTTATCAAGGCCAATAACTTTTCAGAACCCGTCCTTTCGTTCACAAGCTGCTTGTCCAGCAGCGCTTTCAACATTGCGGTCAAACGTCCGTTGTTGTCGCCATCGTAGGCCACTTGATTGTCCTGGCAGGCCGCGAAAAGTTTGACAGAAGCCAATACCCTGCGGTTCTTTTGAATCGACTTTTCCTTTAGTTTGTGAAGGATGGGCTTGTATACGGTATCAAAATTAGCTGCATTCTGCCGCAGGCCAGCCTCTATTGATTTTGCCCGCAAAGTGGCATCATGCTTCAAAGCATTAAGTGCCGAGGCAATGGCTAGCTCCACTAGATCGGAAACTATATCTTTTGTGACGGTGCCACTGTGGCAGCTATCCGACACCACCAGGATCCTCACGCCTTCTCTGAATTGTTGAAATGCTTCGAACAATTCATCGTCGAGCAATTGCCGATCGTATAAGCACCAGGCTTCATCGGGGCCGCGATCTTCAGCAGTGTAGTAAATGGGATCATCAATCTGGCCTCCGTGGCCGGAATAACTTAGGAACAATATGTCGCCTGATTGAAGTTCTTGGGCACATTTGGCCAAATTTTCAAGTACGGCAGCTGTTGTTGCTTGCTCATTGTAAAGCGATACACCTGGCTCTTAACCAAACATGGTGGCGAATGCCTGCATGGTTTCAGCATCCTTAATTGCCGATTTTAATTCTGATAACCCGCCGTAATGATTTTGGTCTAGAGGTTGAGGCCGATGTGGAGGGAGCGTCCTGTTGGCATAGTGATTTAGTTAGAGTTCTTCAATATGTGTCCATTTGTCCAATATATTAAGGCAAAAATTTAATTTTTTGGGGTTATGGTGACCGTCTCACAATGGGGGTGTTGAGATTGGCCACCTTAACAAGGGCTAATTGCGGGTTATACAAGGTAAATATTCAAAACATCTCCAGCCACTCAGGTTTTTTCATCTTCAATTTCGACGCCTACGCTACTGATTTCCAGGGCATGGGTATCATCATCTGCGCCGTCGAAACGCAGGCCAACACTGAGGTTCAGACCCCGCTTCAGTATGAGTTCATCCTTAACATTCAGCTCGATTTCTTCCCAGTCGTAGGCGCATAAATTTAATCCAGAAGCTTCAAAGACACTTTTTTCTGCGTCAAAAAGGGCAACATTGGTGATTACGGCTGTAGCGCTATCGCAGCGGTACCGCAAATGGATACGGACCAGACGGAGAGAGTCTTGATTTGTGTATTGATGCAAGGGCATTGGATAATGCAGCCAGTTCGTACTACCTGCCGCACCGACAACGCGTAGCGCATTGCCTGTGCGGCGGAGTAAGATTGTTTGGCCAGAGTGTTCAATAAATGCTCCGTTTCCATGCTGCCAAATGTTAATTTGAGTTTTCATCTTGGGGAGAACTAGTCGTGTTACTTTATAATTTCATCAAAGTGCCGACCACTCGAAAAGCAAGGCATCCGGTTCTCCCCAAACGGTTACGGTATTACCGAAAACCAATTTGGCGCTGCGGCCGGGCCGGGTGTCGATGGTGCCTATAAATTCTAGTGAAGTAGTTTGTGCTGTTGTCAAATATTTATCACGAACACTGACAATCTGAAGTGATGGAACAGGTTGGTTTTGTGCTGCACTATTGCTTAGTCTTGCCGTGTTGTTTAGGGGAGATACAGGGCTGCTGCCGGCTGGGTCGAGCCGGAAATAAAAAATTGAAGGGTTTTGTTGGTCTGGAACGATGCTGAACTTTACGGCTTGTTGGCGGCCTTGAACATCAAAACAATGTGTTGGTGGCATAACCACCCCGTTGACCACGGGTGCAATTTGAATGAGGTGTCCTTCCAGCAAGATCACTTTGTTTTCCCAGACGAGCCACCCATTGCTATCCACTGAGGCTAATGGCAGGTTGCCTAGCGTTTGGCTCAGGGGAACGCATGGCAGCGCGTCGCGGGATGCAACATCTTCCCGTGGATCTGAAAGAGGGGTAAGGGTTAAGAGTGTGTGTACCATATTTTAGAGCGTTTATTGTCAAAAAAATCCTCCAGGGAGTAGCTGCGCACCTCATTCGTAATACAATGCAGCCCGGCTTTTACACCCAACAAATCACCGAAAGGCGCAGAGACCAGGCAGGGGTTAAAGCCCAGTTCTCGCCAAATTGTTTCATTTTCTTTTTCTAAAGCCTTTAGCGCATCGTGCTCCGGGTGATCCGTCGAATACGCAGGCAGCCATACCGTTTTTGATTCACTTGTTACTTCTATGAGACAGTTGTTGTACACATAGAGGTGCTGCCCCAGCGGAAGCGGGTTGCGGACAACCTTGATACCGTAATCCTTTTGCAACCTGCTTGCAATTTTGTCCAGACATACGTTTTGCTGTCTGGCCACTTCTTCCATCGCTGTTGTCAGCGCTACACATTGGCCTAACAAAACAACATATTGTTCATTTTCAACAATTCCAGTTAATGTCAAAAAGATATCTATATGGTACAACAATGGATAGGGTTCCTTTTCATGCAGCACCACAATCTCCACATTTGGACCAAATTGTTCGCCCATCAAGCGTTCTAACAGTGGGCGCTTTTTACCCAGAAAAACCCAGCGCCCATCAACGAGCATATCTCCTCCAGCAATAGCGCTGCTTTCTACTTGCACGTCAGAAACACCAATGACCTTAAATTTAGTTCCCGAAGCAAGATTCATTTGCTCCATGCGCTTTGCCCAGCCTTGACCTTTTCCACTTTCATCAATGGTATCCAATAACATGCAGTGACCATTCGCCAACGTTGCAGGGAAAAAAGCGTCCCGAATCCAAGTATCTACATTTGAAAAATTTTCATACACGACTATACATTCCAGGTGATCGGGCAAGTGGTTTACATCATATTTTCCAGCAGTATAGGTCACCTTGTTTTGTGCCAAAAATTGGCACACCGCTTCGCAAACATCTGGCCGACTACACCACAGCAAGAATTTCACCGATGGCATCAATCGCAACATGGCCAGCATACGCCCCATTGGCTTTTCAACTTTTGTAGAATTGAAAGCCATCAGAAGAAACTTGATTTTTCCGCGGACAGAAGAAAAATTAAACTGTTGAATCATTTTTCAGAATGGTATGTTTGCCTCTGATGATACAAAAGTGCGAACTTACTAAAAAGGCAACAAGCAGAAAAACGGTGCGGTTTTAAAAAAAAACGCCAAAAAATCGACCTATCCCATTGATTATGAGCACACTGCGCGATCTTATAACACTCATTTCTGGTTTAAGCAAGAAGGAAAAAGCTGATTTTGAGCAGTATGCTTCACGGCAGGGTGGTTCCAAACTGTACATGCGCGTGTACCATGTTGTTGAGCGTTTGATTTCAGGTGTTAAACCAGGCGGGGAATTGCCCAGCGAAGAAGTTTTTGCAACACGCATCCGCTTGGAGGTTAAGGGAGGCAGTGGGAATTTGACGGCGCATTGTAATTATTTGTTCGGTTGTATACTGCGGTCGTTGCGCAACGTGCAGAATTTAATCAGGAAAGAAGAGGAGATTTTTCAGGATATAAACAACGCTAAAATATTGGCGCGCCGTGGATTGTTTGAGGCCGCCATCAGTTCCCTTGAAAACGCCTATTCGACCTCCATTTTATACGAATATCAAGCAATGGC
>JBBRWA010000254.1:0-8908 GCA_038246345.1 Chitinophagales bacterium | reverse complement strand
GCCTTGCTGGGTTTCGGCATTGACTACTCCGTCTGATTCCTTAATGAGGGTTTCGTACTCAAGATACCATTTGCACGATTTTACTTCATCGGGATGGCTTACCCCATATTGGGTGCAATCAACTTTGGAATTGATGCCGGGGATTGTAATACTGCCGCCGTTTACCAGATCAATACATTCACAAAGGGTTCCGCTTACGACCGTTTCCTTAGCACCGATTATTATCTTCCACTGGCTGTCAACGCCTTGTGACCAGCGCCACGCCCTGTAGTAGGCATCGCGGACATCTTTATCTCTGTGATATTCTATATCCCAAGCACAGTAAGGCATTGGGATATGGAATTCCCACCAATCACAAGGTAGGCCCCAGGATTCCAAATATTCTACCCTGTTTTTGTACAGCTCGTATTTTGCCTGATATTTTGCCATATTGCCATTTGCCTTGTCCACTAAGTGTTGGTCGGCATTCGCGCCAAACGCAGGGGAATTGCTTACATCATCGGGCAGCGTCCCCAACATCCGCCAGATCAGTTGCCTTGAAAGAAAGCCGTTGTCTGCAGGATCGTCCTGCGGCCGGGCATATTCCACACCATAAAAGGAGGTTTTATGGGTTTCCGAATTATTGTGCCCCTGTAACTCCCCCAGCACGGGTGCCCCAACGGCGTAATCATTGGATGCACCCGAAAACAGGCTTCCCAAAGCAAAGGGAAGAATCAGATCGGCGGAATTGTCGCACAGGTCTGCGATACCTTGTTGTTGATTGGAAATAGTGACGAACAAATTAAGAAATGCGAACTCTTCTAATATTATTGCAAACTTTGCCTGCAGAATGGCATCACAGGCATCTGCAGCCATCTCTTTAACAAGCCCGTCGTTACGGCTGTTGACAATACGAGCGCCCAAATGCGGGCTTCCAATGGTCACAATCCCGTAATGCCGGCGGGCAGTTGGGGGCGCCCCATCTAAAAGCATATCGGCCATACGGGAAGCCATGCCACCTTGGCTGTGTCCAATGATAAAGTTTTGAGAAAAATCGGTCACCCCTAGGTTTATCAGGGCATTGTCCTTGTCAAGCATGTTTTGGATCAGGGTATTGCCTGCGGTTTCAAGGCCAGTCTGGATATAGCTCATTGGGAAACCTACCGTTTTCCGCGCCGGAAAATTGGCGGTACCGTGATCGGTCGCTGTCGAAATATTTGCCATCGAGCCAGGGTTTCCGCCCAGCCCGTGAACCCAGTAAATCCCGCGCAAACCCTCAATAGGCGGCGGTGGGACAGTCGGCGGCGGTGAATTGGGGCCAAGATTGTCGCCTTCAAGTGTTGGGACTGGGTTGAATGCGGCCGGGTAATAAACCCCTGGCGGGCATTGAATTTCTTGCGCAAATGCAATTGCTGCGCAAAAAAGAAAGGGCAGTGCAATCAAGTACTTTTTCATATCAAATGTAGGTTTAGGTTTGAATGATACAATTGTTATGATGGCTCAGCCACCTTTTTTGATGAAGCGAAGGGATTGTATGCCCGTTTGGGTCTCCAGCCGAAGAAAATAGAGTCCATTAGCCCATCCGACGAGGGATATTTCGATTTCTGAGCCGGGCTGGACATTTGGCTGTGTATAGACCAATTTGCCAACTAAATCGAAGATTTGCAAAGCCGCGTCTGGCCTGACAGCAGTGCCTGCCGACTTCAAAGCGTCCAATATGGTGTGGGAATTCAGCGTACGCCTCTTCTGGATTTAGGATGGTGACTGTGCTTTCGTGGTGGTTGTCGTCTGTGATACGCTTTTCTAGTTGTTTTACGATGGTGTATGGACGCATTTTTTCAACGTCAAGCGGGCTTAGGCTGTTTGGCGGCATCCCTTCTGTTAATTGACCCCACAAATTTATATACAAATAATTTCGCCCGTACTAACAAATATTCTACTTTAGTGACAGTTTTGCGCAAAATATAGCCGATATTGAGACAGTTTTGCGCAGATTATTTGTTTTGTCTCAAAATCGGCACTTTCAATCCTACAAAAACGCGTTTTTATCATGACACAAGAATTCCGACGCTATTTTTTCTCGCAATTGGAGAAAAAAAGCCAATCCCCAAAAAACATGGCTCAAATCCTCGCCGACGAACTTGGTATCAGCCTAAGTTCCGCTTATAAAAAAATCAATGGGGATGCCAAAATTACCTTAGAAGAAGCCTTCACCTTGGCAAATAAGTACCATCTATCCTTAGATTTGGTTCAGTCACAACAGGGCGACGGCGTCATGTTTCACTACCCTTCGCTCGATGGGGAGGTCATGTCGCCCTGGCGTTTCTTAGATCAATTGATCGGGATGCTTACCATGCTCCGGGCAAGTCCAGGCATAAATATTCGGCATACCACGTGCGAGTTACCGTTGTTCCACTACATATTCTTCCCTGGATTGACGGCAGTCAAATTCTACTTTTATTCCAATTCAGTTTGGAACCTAATGGGCAATGAGCGCCCCGGCCAGGTATGGATAGACGAGCTGTTGGCCAACCCGGCTTTTCAGGAGAAATGCTGGCAGGTTTTTGACATGGCAGCTGCATCCCCGACTGAGGAATATTATCAAGTCACCATGTACGATACTACGTTGCGGCAAATCCACTTTTTACGGGAAACCGGGCAGATATCGGAATCTTTTGCTGCAACCGCGTTCAATCAATTACTGGAAATGACTAACATGATTTCCAATTGGGCCAATGAAGGTAAAAAACGGCTTTCCAACGGCCAGCCTGGAGCCTCCTACGACCTCCATATAAATGAGTTAGTCTATACCAATATCATGTTCTTGATAGAGAACCAGTCGGGGCGAACGCTCTTCAGTACCTTAGACAGCCCTAACTTTACCATCTGCCGAGACGCGCGAGTGCTCGATAGGATGGAATCTTGGTTCAACCGATTGAAAAACAAATCATCCCAAATCAGTGGTCAAAATGAAAAACAACGACAAGTATTTCTTCAGGATGTACAACTGCGGGTTTATGAATGTCAGCAAAGAAAAGTGACTTGAGCGTTGTTATTCCTCAACCACATGCTTCTAGCTGGCGGCAACTGTTCTACCCTCACACAATCCCAAAACCAACGCGCGCACGTTAGCGTCTGTGACGCTGCACGCGCTGTAATTGCATGAAGACTGTCAACGGCATGATACTGCAAATTACAGATTGTGCCTAATAAGGTCAGAAGTCCTAAATTTACCCATCTTTGTAGAAAAATAAGGTGTTATGAAAATCACACTCAGTATCCAAGAAAGCAAACTTGCTTTCTTTCTGGAACTTCTTCAAAATTTTGATTTCGTTCAGGTAAATCCGTTGGAAAATCCAGAGATTTCAGAAGAGCATTTGGCTATTTTGGAGGAACGCGTAGCAGCTTATAAAGCAGCACCTGACAATTTGGTGGCTTGGGAAGATGTAAAGGCATCCATAAAGGACATTCCATTTGGGGGAAGTTTGCCCGATAGGTAATCAATAACAGCCTTGCTATCAATTAAATATTGCGTTCCCATTCATCACGGCTTGGTGCGATGTGTTGCTGGATCGCTTCCCCCTACATTGACTGAAAGTTTGCCCGCATATTTGTCAGACGGGCTGGAGCCTATCGGTGTGCTATTGTTGGAAATGTCATTTTTGAGCGCAGGTATTTGCTTGTATGCAATCTTCAAACGCTCTAAAAGCGGTAACAATATTTTGAGGTCTTGTTCGTGATTGATTTCTAATACAATTTGCATTGGTGCAGAATTTTTACAAAAAGACAGGTTTTTTGGCAAATTCAAATTTTCCTGAAGGCAAAATATGCCTCTAGTAAATACTTTGTCTACCATCTAAGCACCGCCCCCATCACCACCCCCACCTTCTCAATAGACGGAATCATCGCCTCCTCCAACGTAGCATTCAACGGCACCGCCGGCATATTCTCCGCGCCAATGGTCCGCACAGGCCCATCCAGACTTTTAAAGCAGTTTTCCTGGATACGCGCTGCAAGGCTCTGGGCAAACGACCCATCCACTTGCTCTTCGGTTACCACCAGCACCTTCCCATGCCGCCGCGCAACCGCGTACATCGCCTCCGTATCCACCGGATTCAGCGTCCGCAAATCGAGTATTTCAACCTGACCTGGGAAAGCCGCCGCTGCATTTAAGGCCCAGTGCACCCCCATGCCATACGTCACAACCGCCATAGAGGTTCCGGCTTCGATTTTTTCCTGCGCAGCCTCCAATACCGTTCTGGCAACCCCAAACGGAACTACATAATCAGCATCCGGCTCCACACAACGCGCAGCATCCGTGCCGCGTACTTTGCTCCAATACAAGCCTTTGTGCTCAAAAATTACCACGGGATTCGGGTCGTACCAGGCTGATTTCAACAAGCCTTTCAAATCGGCGCCATTGCTCGGGTACGCGATTTTAACGCCCCGCACCTGCGTCAGCACCGTCTCCACACTGCTGCTGTGGTAAGGCCCTCCGCTGCCATACGCGCCGATTGGCACCCTGATGACGCAGCCAACCGGCCATTTGCCGTTGCTGAGGTAGCAAGAACGCGCCACTTCGGTAAACAACTGGTTCAATCCCGGCCAAATATAATCGGCAAACTGTACTTCCACAATCGGTTTCAAGCCCACAGCGCTCATGCCGGCCGTGCTGCCTACTATAAATGCCTCCTGAATGGGCGTGTTGAACACCCGGTGATCGCCGAATTTCTGCGCCAGCGTAGCCGCCTCGCGGAACACCCCGCCAAGCCGGGCACCTACATCCTGACCGTACAACAGGCAATTAGGGTGCTCGCGCATCAGTTCTTCAATGGCAAACAAGGCACAATCAACCATCACCTTTTGCTCGCCGCCTTTGGGCGATCGTACGCCGCGTTCTTCCGTGATAGGAGAAGGGGCGTAATCATGGGTGAACAAATCTTCCGGGCGCGGATCTTCTGCGTTTTTGGAAGCTTCAAAATCTTTTTTTACGGTTTCAGCGGCCGTTTTTTCGAGCTGTTGAATATCCTTTTCTGAAAAGCCTGCCGCCAGCAACTGTTTTTTCAAGATAGGGTAGGGGTCGCGTTTCCCATGTTCTTCCAGGTCGTCGCGGTACCATTCTTTGCGCACGCCGGAAGTATGGTGGTTGAGCAGCGGCACCCGGGCGTGCAGCAGAAATGGCCGACGTTCACGCCGGATTGTCTCCATGATTTCAACAACCGTTTCCCAGCATTCTGCAAAATCATTGCCTTCAATGCTCACAGCTTCCAGCCCTGGGAAACCCTTGGCGTATTCCGCGGCATTGGCCACCCTGGTTTCCGCGGCATTGGCAGAAATATCCCAGCCATTGTCTTGCACGAGGTACAAAATGGGCAATTTTTTTAGCACCGCCATTTGAAAAGCTTCGGCGATTTCACCTTCTGTAACGGAGGCATCGCCCAGGGAACACACGACGAGTGCAGGACTTGCGGCGTCAGCGGGTTCCGAAAAATGATAGGGGTATGGGTTTTCCAGGTCAACAACTTTCTCACCTGATTTCTTTTTTGTGGGTGTGCCAAAGGCCGCAGTCCCCATTTTTTCATGATACCAAAGCCCCATGGCCGCCCCCGTAGCCGGAATGGCCTGCATACCCGTGGCACTGCTCTGATGTGGTATTTTCGGGAAGTTATCGTCGCGCAAACTGGGGTGGCAATAATAGGAGCGGCCGCCAGAGAATGGATCGTCGCGCTTAGCCATTAGTTGCAACATCAGGGAATAAGGGCGAAGACCCATGCCCAGCAACATCGCATCGTCGCGGTAATAGGGATAGGCAAAATCCTGCGGCAACAAATTCATGCCTACCGCCAATTGAATGGCCTCATGCCCCCGCGAAGTAGCGTGCACGTACTTGCTCACGAATTTGAAATTGGCCTCGTAAATCTCCGTCATAGCCTTGGCCGTAGCCATCAGCAGAAAAGCTCTTTCAAGCAGTTCTTTCGACGCATTGTGTTGAACCTTATGTTCTTGGGATTTATTTTTAGCAGACGAGACAGTAGGCACAGGTGTATTTTTTTGGAAATAAAAGGATGGTTGGGCGGGCAAAACTACGGAAAAAAGGCTGTATCGGATGTTGGCTTTTAGCTGTTGGCTATTGGCTGTTGGCTGTTAGCTGTTGGCTGTTGGCTGTTGGCTGTTGGCTGTTAGCTGTTGGCTGTTGGCAGCACAACAGGGGTTCGTTTTTCTAGCATTGAGTTTCAGCACCTAATTTGAAACTATCCAGCGGCCCCTCACCATCGGCCCGTTTCCCTTACCCTGAGTTGTCCTACTGTAAGCATACGTCCACGTAAAGTGTGCTGAACGTACGAATACCGCAACATCCTGGGCAGCTTTTCCCCTTTTGACGTGGACGAATGCTTACAACAGGACAACTCAGGGTAAGGGACGCGATTGGCGGTGAGAGCGGCTGGATAGTTACCCTGATTTCAATTGATTCTAATTTTTGGTTTTTGGCAAAAATTAGAATCAAGCTAAACTTGAAACGTTATGCTGCCAACAGCCAACAGCCAACAGCCAATAGCCAACAGCCAACAGCCAACAGCCAAAATGCGTACCTTTGTGTCTGGTAATTGGTTTCTGGGTTCTGCCTTGCCAACTAAAAGTTGGCGACACATGCTCAGAATGAAAAGGGAATCCGGTGCGAATCCGGAGCAGTCCCCGCTGCTGTAAGTTTCATAAAGGTGCTGTGCATTGTGCCACTGGGTTACCGGGAAGGCGCACAGTACTGAAACGAGCCAGAAGACCTGCCAATGACCATATTGTTCACTTGGGCTTCGGGTAGAAGGCTCTCGAACGGTTCGCCGGGCATTGCTGCTTTGGGCGGCTTTTCGTTCTTTCCCCGTTTGCCTTTCATTTTCAACGTTTTAACTCAATAAAATGAAGGTCAAACAACTTTTTTTACTCTTTTTTGCTGCCGCTTTTTTGCTTGCTTCTTGTCACAAAAAAAGTGATGATCCCCAAACCGCTGCCAATTATTCCAAAGGCGTTTTCGTCGTCAACGAAGGCCCCTGGGGCGGGAGCGGTACCATCAGTTGGTACAACCCGGCGACAGGCGAGGTACAGGATTCCATTTATGAAAAAGCGAACAATGGCGCCAGGTTGGGTCAGTTTGTGCAATCGCTATCATTTCACAACGGCAAAGGCTACATTGTTGTCAATGGTGCCAACCGCGTTGTGGTGGTTGACCCTGAAACATTTAAGTACATTGACACCATTGGTGGACTTGAATTGCCGCGCTATTTCCTGCCGATCAGCAATGATATTGCCTACATAAGTCAATGGGGCGCTGATGGTATTTCTGGCAGCGTGGCCAGGATTGATTTGAATACCAATAAAATCTTGAAAACGACTCCTACCGGAAGCGGGCCGGAAAAGATGGTTTTTTTAGAACAGTCAAGGTACTTATTCGTCGCCAATAGCGGCGGTTACGGAGTCGATAGCGCGGTTGCCAGCATCGCGGTTGACAACAACGACCAGCTAGTATCGCGACATGTCATTCCAGGTCAAAAGAATCCTTGTTGCCTTACAGTTAGCGACCAAAATGGTTTTAACCCTTGGTATGTACTTTGTAAAGGTGACTGGGCTGATGCTACTTCTGAAGGTTGGCTCGGCCTTGGGTTTATAACCCCTATTGTTGGGACAGCTGCGCCGAAAGGAAGTGATGATCTGGTAATGACTGCTTCAGCATTGTATTTTAGCAGCGGGGCGGCTATTTACGGCAGCGTTGGCGGAACCATAACCAAACTATTCGACCAAGCAGCTTATGGGTTAAATGTGGAACCATCTAGCGGCAATTTTTTCTGTGCCGATGCCAAAGATTTTAACTCCGCCGGGGAAGTGGTCATCCGAAAGCCGGACGGGACAATTGTTGGCTCGTTCAGGGCGGGTATTGTGCCTGGGGAAATTGTTATTGTGGAGTAGTTGTTCGTTGCTAGCTGTTCGTTGGCGTTGCGCTTGGGCTGGCTCACACTTAATTTCTACGTGGTCTATTTGTGCTATGTAGTAAATAAGTATAGGTGGTAAATAAACACTTTATTGAATATGGACGCACTTCAAAAAGCGCGGGAAAAACAACGCCGCAACATCGAAACCAACGAGGAAAATGACCTGGTTCCGTGGAGCGAACTGGTGGAACACGAAAGCCATGCATGGCTTGCAACAGCGGGTTTGATGCAGCACTAGTGGGCCTGCAAATGTAAATTGGCGGGTAACATCCGAGTTGCAGTGCGCTACGTTCATCCGTCGAAATTGACCGAATGCTTACTGAGCAAGTGCCGTTTTCCACAAAAAATGTATCGTTGGAATTGGTTGTTCACAGTTTTACTTAAGCCCTGGGCGAGCTTTGACAACTTCAAAAAAAAGTTGTCAAAGCTGTTCGGTGGCTTGGCCTGGCGGCGGAATGAGAATTTGTCAACATTTTTTTATGTTGACAAATTTGGGCGAATGTTCAAATCTTTTGCTCAAATAGGTAGTAATTCACCCGTCGAAACTGACTTGACGGCCCACTTGTAGTTCCTTACCTCGTTCTCCGAAGCAACGAACAACGCAATGACCAAGCGCTCGGAAACGAACAACTGTCAACAAACAATTATCCGTTGGCTTTTTTATGGTCAGCCAAAAACTTCGCCAAACCACTGTCCGTAAGCGGGTGATTCAGTAGGCCCAGAATTGCAGACAACGGACAAGTTACCACGTCGGCACCAGCTTTAGCGCATTGCACGATGTGCAGCGGATTGCGGATGCTGGCAGCCAGGATCAGGGTGTCATACTCTTGAATCGTGTAAATTTTGTAAATTTCTTTGATGAGCCCAATGCCGTCCCAGGAGATATCGTCTACCCGGCCGATGAAAGGGGAAAGATAGGTGGCACCGGCTTTTGCGGCAAGAATCGCCTG
>JBBRWA010000253.1:0-9084 GCA_038246345.1 Chitinophagales bacterium | reverse complement strand
TATTCCGGTGGTATGCGCGTTTTTGCGCGATACCTCGACCCCACTGATCCGAACCTGGCCCTCAACATGCCCGGCGATCTGCGGGGTATCGACCTCGGAGGCGTGGAACGCGCCTTGGCAACTTACGGCATGGTAGGGGTGGAACTGGAAAGCTCCGGTGGTCAGCCATTGCGCATTGCCCAGGGCAGCAAGGTGGAACTGCACATGCCCATCGTGCCCAGTCAGCGCCAAAATGCGCCGGCATACATACCACTCTGGCATTTCGACGTGCAACAAGCCCGCTGGATCGAAGAAGGCTCCGTCCAAAAGATTGGCGATGAATACGTTGGAACCGTGGCGCACTTTTCGTTCTGGAATGTCGATGTGCCATTCGACTTAATTGAACTGAGTGGGAAAGTATACCTCGGCGATAGCTTGACACCATATCCGGGCGCTAAAATCCGGCTCATGATGCTGTCGGATTCCTCCAGTGCTTATGCCACCACCGATGCCAATGGCTGCTTCAAAGGGGCCGTGCCAAAAGGCGCGACATTCATCATGGAAATTTTGGATGCTTGCGGCGATGTCATTTTCACCCAAAACATCGGCCCTTTCGACCAGGATACAATGTTGCCAGCAATCATTCTGCCCAATGGCGGCTCCAACCAGATCAACTTTTCGGGAACCTTGCTCGATTGCGCGGGTGCACCCGTGACCAATGGGTATGTCAATATTCAACTTGGCAACCAAAGCTGGGCTGCCTTTACAGATGCGAATGGCGTGTTCTCGGTGAAGGATTTTCGCTGCGATACTGCCACGGCAATGGGCACCCTCACGGCATTCGACCGCACAAACCTGCTCCAAAGTCAGGAACAAATGTTCAGTGTGCCACCTGATTCAGTTGCCCTTGGCGACATAACGGTATGTGATACCCTCAATGAGTTCATCATTTATACCCTTGATAATGTGGATTTTGTACGCGTCGCACCGTCTTCTGGCCTGCTAGATACCCTCGGCGCAACCAGCACCTTCATTACTGCTTTTAATCTTCAGGACGTCATCTCCCTCGCTTTTAATAATGGCAATCAGACGGGTACTTACCCACTCAGCAATTTTTGGGTTGGACAAATCAATGTAGCACAACCGCCTACCGGATTGAGCACCACCGTAACCACCCCAGCGCCCAATATCGGCGATATCCTGGAAGGCACCTTTGATGGTACTTTCTTGGATTTCTTCGGTGTTTCGCATAGTATTTCGGGGAGTTATAGGGTTGTGCGGGATTATTAAAAAAGGGGTTTCAGGTTTCAAGGTTTCAAGGTTTCAGGTTTCAGGTTTCAAGGTTTCAGGTTTACGCGATTTGTTGTCAATTTTGAAATAGAGTTTCAAGGGTACGGCACCATCGCGTAAACCTGAAACCTTGAAACCTGAAACCTTGAAACCTTTTTCGTGTTTATGTGTCGTAACATTTAGTTTTACGTCATGAAATTAGAGGCCGAAATTAAGAATACAAAGCCCATGCAGCCCCGGCAACGGGCAGCCGTGAATATTTTATTTACCGCCAGCTGGCTGGATTGCCTTATCTCTCGGAGCTTGCGCCCCTTTGGGTTAACGGGGCCACAATACAACATCTTGCGCATCCTCAATGGTAGTTTTCCGAAAGGTCTGTCAGTGCTCGACATCAAAAGTCGAATGTTGGACCGGAGCAGCAATGTGAGCCGTTTGGTCGAAAAACTGCGCATCAGCGGTCATTTAGAGCGCCTGCCACATGATTCTGACCGCCGTATGGTGATTGTAATTATTTCTGAAATGGGAAAAAAAACACTGGAAGAAATTGAATTGCCAACCGACCGTAGGGACAAAAATGACCCTGGTAATAAAATGTCTGATATAGAATTGCTAGAACTTGCGCACCTGTTGGACAAATTCAGGGAATAAGTGTGTTTGCTACACCACAAGTCGGGGCGAGTCCCTATTTTGGCACCCCAATTGTTGGCCATGACCGGCTGGTTTAGCCAGAGACAAAATTGATGATTTTTACGCATGACGACTTTAAAACTGGAGCTATTTACTCCAGATGATGATATAAGACCCGTATTCTTAACCGGAAATTTCAACGGCTGGGTCACCCGTGACGAGCGTTTCAAAATGGCGAAAGTCAAAGAAGGGCATTACGAATACACCTTTGCAGAAGTGCCGCCGACCATTGATGGTTTTGAATACAAATACGTGAAAGGTGGATGGGAAGCCGAAGAACTGGCCACGGATGGTTACCCTTCCGTAAACCGTCGCATGGTATCGCCCAAAGGAAAAGTAAGCGATGTGGTGCCAAGATGGAAGCGGCATAGCGGTGCTTACGACCCCCATTTTTATCCAGACATTCAAATTCTTTCCCATCGTTTTAACGTGCCGCAACTGCGCCGCCGCCGCCGCATTTCAGTATTGCTGCCCTGGGATTACAAAACCTCCAACAAACGCTACCCGGTTTTGTACCTGCAAGACGGGCAGAACCTGTTTGAAAACAGCGCCCCTTTTGGCACCTGGGGTGTCGACAAAAGATTGGCATCGCTGGCACAACAAGGCAAAAGCGGTTTCATCCTCGTGGCCATCGATCATGGTGGTGCTGAGCGGATTCGCGAATACTCCCCTTATGATTCTCAGAAATGGGGTGAAGGCTTGGGCATGGATTACGCCCGCTTTCTTGCGGAAACGCTGAAACCCTACATTGATTCCACTTTTCGCACCTTGCCGGATCGCGAGCACACAGGCATCGGCGGCAGCAGCATGGGCGGTTTGATTAGCATTTATGCAGGGCTCTTGTTCCCGGCGGTGTATTCCAAATTCATGATTTTTTCGCCCTCGCTTTGGGCAGCTCCCAAACTCTATTTTGAGCCTGTGCGCTTTTCTCCCTTTTCAGAGACAAAAATTTACCTGTACGCAGGTGGAAAAGAAGGGGCTGGCGTTTTGGCCCACGTGCGGAAGTTCAAAGATGCCATGGAAAGCCGAGGCTATGACCCTTCTCGTTTGAAAATTAAGGTTTCCAGCGACCCACAAGGCAAGCATACGGAAAGCCGCTGGGGGGCAGAGTTTCCCGATGCGGTGACGTGGTTGTTTTGAGATTTTACCACATCGAACAAGGTGGTAAAACTCAAACCAGTTCCGATTCCAATGCCTCAATGGCATGGTCTAAAAATGACGGAATAAGCTTTTCAAAGGTGCGTTGGATTTTCACCGGGTTGGCCAAATCCCGCAACATTCGGTTGTATCGCGATTCGCCATGCTCTTCTTCGATCGACTTGCGGCGTTCTGGCTCTATGAAATAATTGAGCAGGCCCCCTGGGTCGGCTTCCGGGTGGAACTGTGTGCCGATCATTTCAGGGCTGAAACGCACGGCCATGATGGCGCGCTCGTAATGGCTGTGGGGCCGAAGTTTTTCCAGACATAAAATTTGGGCACCAAGCGCCTTAAACTGGTCGTAATTGGGATTCAATACCTGAAACCGGCGGAAGTCGGCAATGTAAAACGGATCGGGCAAGCCTTCAAAAAACGGCTCCTCCTTGCCCCAGTGGGTTTTGTGCACTGGGAAGGTGCCAAAAGACATTTTATAGCGTTTGCTCACCTCCCCAAGCCTGAAATGGTGCATGGCCATTTGGAATGAATGGCAGATAAAGAAACAATACTTTTTGGGTTCTTTATACCCATGGTTATAGTCCCACAAGTCCTGTATCAGCGCAAAAAATGGCGCCTGCCAATTGCCACCAGTCTCCAAGGGATCGCCCGGGCCGCCGGAAAAAATATAAATGTCATAGCTCAGGTCGGGAATCTCACACTTGGCGCGAACATCGAAATGGTCGAACTCGAGTGTGTCGTCATAATGACCAAGGATTTCTTGCAGCATGGGGATACCACGATTGGATTCCCCATTGTACATATCAATAAGCGCAGCGCGAAGCATAGGTGATCTTTCTAATTGAACATTGTTATACGGCATTTTGGTTCGTGGCTGTAAAAGTCGGGGTTTGTGACGGCATTCGTGTAGATAAGACACTTTTTCATTTGGCGGGGCATTGGCAAAAGTGTAGTTTTGCAGCCGAAAAATTCATAAATAATTTGGGTATCAATTAATTATGCTTTTTTTAGCACTGCATAAATTTCCACTCAAGCAAAATAAGTACACCAACAAACCATATTGCTCCTTGCCTTTTTGCACACATGCCATTCTTATAAAACCGCCTACCATGAAATTTGTTTCTGAAAAAATAATTGACGCTGTCATCGACGAACTGGAAAACTACACTGATGACCAGTATGAAGCCCAAATGGAAGCCTTCTCGGAAGCACAGCCGGTGCTGTTTACCTGGCTTTTTAGCGAACATTTTGAGTTGCTAAATGAAGACGAAAAGGGCTATCTTCAATACCTGTCGCTCATTGCCTGGCGCTCTATTGTGCGGGTGAACGGTGACGGAGAACCTGTTTCAGAAGAACAAATTGGGGAGGCTGAAGAAGCCAACTACAGCATATTGGAAGCATCGACGGCAAAGAAATTCCGCGACCGGCTCAACACGTTTTTTGAAGGCAGCAAGCAGGAAGACCTCCTGGCATTTGCCGAGGAAGCTGTGCTGGAAGACGAAGACGATCCGGAAGCGTTGGTTTCTAAAGATGGGCGGGAGCCAATTTTTGTGGCCGTGAAGACCTTAGTCGATGTGTTGACGGAGGAGGAGGATTAGTTACCCAGCCTCGTCCTTATTTTTCAAATCCACATTCACGATAATTGCCACCGAAAGGATAAACAGCGAGCCGATTTTGTCGGTTTCCACAAAATCGTTCATCAGCATCAGGAGGTTGGTGAGGCAAAAACACAGCACCGCGGCTACCAGGGTGCGGCGGCGGCTTTTGTCGGAGGTGCGATGAAATATTTCTTCCCCTTTTAGCATGACGACCACACAAAAAAGCAGGTAAAAAATCAGGCCTGGAACGCCTTGCTCCACGAGCACCATCAAATAGTAGTTGTGAATGCCTGAGTGCTCAGGGTTGTCACTGACATAAGTCTTGAACTTGGATACGGTATAGTTTTGATAGTGGGAATAAAAAGTGCCCGGGCCGAAGCCTGTCCAGGGTTTTTCCCGAATCATATACGAGGCCGCTACCCAACGATACACCCTCTCCATGGTGGAAATATCTTCCAACTTGGTCGTGGCCTCCAGCAGGTTGTCGAAGCGTTTGTGGCTGATCGTTTTTTCGTAGTCAGGCGCAAACATCAGCCAGTTGTCGCGGGTGCCGAGAAAACCGATCAACAAAGTAAACCCGAGGGCAACGGCAACCAGGGCCACTTTCAACATGCGGAAGCGCAGCGCCCAGTACATACCCACGGCCGCCAGCAAAGCAACATAAGCAGCCCGTGTATAGGCCACATTAATGGCAAACAACAGGTATAATATGCCCAGCGCCAAGAGCCACCATTGCCAGGAAAAACGCCGGTACCAATACGTGCCATACCAGACAAAAGGCAGGAAAATTGCCAGTAAACAGGCGTACATCACGTGGTTGCGAAAATGTGGCCACATCACAAAACCCACATCCTCAAACGTAAATCCTTTGGCGGCATGGCGTACCACCACCGTGGTCATAGCATACATCAGCGGCACAAAAAACCACCATAACAAGCGTTTGAAATCGCGCGCTTCATTCAAAAACCGCGCGCCCAGAAAGTAAAATGCGATGAAGTACCAGCCTTTGGCCAGGGTATATTTAAAGGATATAGTAAAGTTCTCCGAAGCGGCCATGGTCACCACAATCCAAGCCAAATGCACCAACAACACCAGGGTAATAGGATGTTTCAAAAAACGTGCATCTACGGTGCGCCAGTTCATTAAAAACCAGCCAATGCCTGCCAGGGTAAGGATCCACATGAACTGCTCGGAAGGTAAATCAGTCGCAAAACCACCGGGCAATGACTGTTCCATGGAGAGCGGAATGGTGCCCATCATCAGGAAAAATACCTTTTGCATGTCTACTATAGTCAACCAGACCACCAAAAGCGCGGCGGGTGTCAGGGCTATCCACCAGGCTTCCAAATAAATACCCGCCAGGATAGAAACAACCGTTACCAACGCAAACATGCCAACCAGCCATCCTTGCGGGTGGCCTTTGGGCGTGGCAAATATGCGTGTTAGTTGGTTCATATGAATAGGCGTTGTATCGTCGCTAATTTATAGGGCAGGAACGAGGCGGCGGTCTGGCGTTTGTTTATATTTATTGGTCGGACGATGAAAAATCGTCCGACCAAAGGGTCCTCGTCCGACCACTTTTCGTGGTCTGACGAATAAGTTGTGACAAATTCGCCCCCGCTTCTAACGCATCCCGTTAAAAACATGAATAAATCCTGGAAATTCGGAATGACGCATGTTTATGAGCTCCGCACTTGCTTCCAGTCTATGTCCCGGTAAGCCTCGGCCAGCAGGGCTGCAAACAAGGCGAACAGAAAAGCAGCAATGGTGGCGGAAATGACAATCACGGTGCGTTTAGGGCGGCTTTTCATGATGGGCACTTCCGCTTTCGACAATGTTTGCAAGGCTGGAATGTCGGTATTGTAGGCGGCTTTGATTTGGCTAAACCGCTCCAGGTCGTAGCTCAACTGCCGCCGTGCCTGAAAGTGCAGATCGGCAATGACCGAAACAAGCGGTAACCCTTCGTTGAAGTTTTTGGCGGAAAAGTTGTCGCCTTGCTTGTTGGGGGCGTTCAGCTTTTGGAGGGTTTTTTCGTAGGCACGCAGGTTGGCACGGATGTAGGCGATGGTGTCCTTTGGGATCAGCGGGTTGTTGTCCAACACCTCCAGTCGGGCTTTGCCCCGCAGCACTTCCGATTCGGCAGTGGCCAGGTCGTTGGTGAGCCTGTCGCCCTGCTCGCCGATGCTGTAGATGCCATAGCGGGCTTGCAGGTAGCGGAGACTGTCGCCCAGTTGGGCGATATACAATTGTTTACGGGAAACGTTGTCCTCAAAAGTCGCCAAAAGCGTTCCCTGGTTTTTCCGTATTATTTCTTGTGAGATAAAATTGATTCGGTCCCGGGCAGCATTGGCCATGTCGGCGGCCAGTTGCGGATCTAGATCTTCAATACTCAGCTCGATGGCGTCATTTTTATTTTTCTGCACCAAGTAAACACCCCGGAAGGTTTCCCGCACCCAGAATAGTCCCTCGTGGCTGCTGGAGTCGATATCGTAATGTTGATACAAAGCAAAGCGCGACACAATATAGTCTATAACCTCATTGCCGTAGGCAATTTGCAGTAAATGGTCGAGATCGCGGTCGGAACCGAAATAGTCGGCTATTTTGCTCGAAGAGCCAAAAATGACTTCAGGTTTGGTCAATTCTGGGCTGGAAGGATAAAACGTCGTGGTTGATTTGTAATAATTGGGCATCCATAATGCCAAAGCAATACTACCGATCAAAGTAAGGGCGCAAGTATATAAGATAGCCTTTCTCCAACGGTATATGGTGCCAATTACGCCGAGGAGATTGTCGCGGTTATTCATGTTGTATCGTGTCAAAAAGAATCAGGTAGCCATGTTTTTGGCAAAAGAGGCGCAAAAGTAGCAAAAAGGTGGAAGAAAAAAGCCGCCCGGCGAGCATGGTGTGCTGCCGGGCGGCTTTTGGATCGTTCCGGCGTAGGCGGAACGATTAGGTATGAAGTTTGGCTGCCTGGTTATTGAATAATTACTTTTTCTGTTTTTCGGTGGCCTTGTTCATCAGTAGAGGTAAGGAAATACAGACCTGGGATAGGCTCCCGCCTAGGGATATCTAAAATCTCTGGCAAGCCCGCGAAAAGCTTTTTGTGCGCTTGCCAAAGGACATGTCCAGAAACATCTAAAAATTGCAAATGTAAATTAGTGGGCAGGGGAGAAAACATTTCCAACCTTATAGCCTCATTGGCAAAAACGGGATTTTGTAATAATCGAATTTCAAATGGCAGAATTGAGGCAACTGGCTCTGTACTACTTGTTGTACATAATAATTGGATTTCATAAGCTCCAATGTCAATGGTATCTCCACATATTCTTGGATTACCCCAATGATCTTTTGTGAGCCCAAATGTATCAGTTACAAGGTTATTCCCTTTGTTGTGGACAGGTGAACCTGGATAGACTTCAAGTGTATTTCCGAATTCTGCGTCAAGAAAATCTGGCCATTGGCCATAAATCATACCTTGGTCACACGGATCAAATCCATTGTAAGCACATGATTGGAGATGTACCAAAGAATGTTCGACCTGGTAATCGTTTACTGAAAAATTGGCGGGGTCGTTGTTGAAAAAAACACGATGGGCTCCTGCTGTTTGAGGCTCCCAAATAACACAATTGAGAAATTGCATTTTCATGTCCAAATCAATTGGGTTGCTTTCCACTCCCCAATATTTTACAAACGGATTCTCTCCGTTTTTGTAAAAGGAACAATTTGCTATTCTTGTGTTTGAAATGCCCGGTTTTCCAGCCAAAGCAGCAATGGCACCATCATTGAACATGAATACTGAATTTGTTACAGTATTCATGTTTTTTACAAGGTTATTCCCAAACCCGCGATAATAATATGCACCTGCTATTGAAGCTGCCCCAGTTTTGTTCCCAAGAAAGTAACATCGATCTATTGTCACATCCGAATAGGTGCTTCCTCCCCTATCCTCTGGAAAGTAACCCTCCTTCATCAAGTCCGTCTGCATTCCCAAGCGTTATGCTAAATCCATCTATAATCGTGAGGTAATCTCCCCCAAGGATAGAAACAACATGGTAAACATTATCATGATACGCACCTGAAATGCCAATATCGCCACTCAATACAGTTAGATTTATGCTTATGTTTCGTTGTGAAATGGTCGATTCTATTCCACTGAATCCACCCCAAAGGCTTACGCCTTTGGGCAGAAAAAATGTGCTATTTCTGTCAGTGCCAACCGTTGGAAGGTAGGTTCCTGCTGCTACCCAAATTTGGTCGCCGTATTGGGCGTTTTGTAATGCTGGTTGAAGTTGGGTAAAAGCGTTTTGCCATGAAATGCCATTATTATCGCCTATTGCGTCATATTTGACGTAAATAATTTGCTGAGCTGAAACTAGGG
>JBBRWA010000252.1:0-9102 GCA_038246345.1 Chitinophagales bacterium | reverse complement strand
ATCGGAAGGGGCCAAAGACCTTAAATCTGTGGTGAGCGCCATGAAGGCGATGGCAGCATCCAATATTGTCCAATATGAAACGGCAGTTGAATCGCTTGGTGATTATTATCATACGGTAGCCTTAGGCATCATCGCCTATTTTTGGGCGGAGAAAGTGGAAGCGATAGCCGAAAAGAAAGCAGGAAAAAAGAACCAGGAGGACACTATTTGCGCCATTGTTTTTGGATCCGATCAGGGCCTTGTCGCCAAGTTTAATGATTCCATGGCTGATTTTGTATCCACGTCACTCCGGGCCATGCCGGGCAAAAAGGAAATCTGGGCCGTAGGGGAGCGTATTCAGTTGCTATTAACTGATGCTGGCCTTACCGTCTCAAACCGCTATTCCGTACCGAATGATATTGGCGCGGTCACGCCACTGGTGACAGAAATTTTGAACAAGAGCCAGGAGGGCCACGAAACAGCGCACATAACAGCATTTTATATTTTTCACAATCAACCCAAACCGGTATCGGGTTATGTGCCGGTTGTCCAACGGTTTTTGCCCCTGGATGAAAAATGGAAAAACACACTACAGGAACTGGAATGGCCTACAAAAATAGCCCCGCAAGTTGCCGGAGGCATCCGTCCTACTTTGTTTGCGCTGGTCAGCGAGTACCTGTTCGTGTCCCTGTACAAAGCTTGTGTTGAGTCACTCGCCAGCGAGAACGCGAGTCGCCTGGATGCCATGCAACGGGCCGAAAAAAACATTGGCGATTTGTTGGACGACCTGAACAAAACGTATCACCGTATGCGCCAAAGTTCTATTGACGAAGAGCTGTTTGATGTGGTCTCAGGGTTTGAGGCGCTGAAGGGGGTATAAAATATTGAAAAAATTTTTAAACTAAAATTTGAATACCATGAAAAATTTACAAAAAGTAAGCTTGGCAGTCGCATTTTTAACACTATTCGGTGCATGCCGGTCACCGTCAGATCACATGAACAACCTTACAGACAGAGAATCCAGAATAGCAATGATGAGCATGATTGCGAATGACAGTACCATGTCTACAGAAATGATGGGGGCAATGATGAATTGCAATAATGGCAAGAACATGATGCACCAACATGCGATGATGCAGATGGGATCCCACAGTGAAATGATGCAGATGATGAGAGAAAACCCTGCTATGACGAAAAGCATGATGAACAACATGATGGAAATGTGTAAAAGCGACACCAACATGATGAACGGGATGTATAATTCTATGGCGGAAAACCCGCAGATGATGGAAAGGATGCAGAATATGGCAGCTAAAAACAACATGAGGGGCGTAAAGAGCATGCGTTAAACAGGAAAAAAGTGATGGCGGAAAATTCAACAATTCTAACGATCAATGGCGGTTCATCCAGCATCAAGTTTTCTATGTTTACAATGGAGGAACCGCCATGGCAACTGTATGCCGGGGCGGTGGAAAACATCGGCTCGAAGGACATACAACTCAGTTTTAACCATGCTATTTCGAAAGAGAAAAAAATAGTGCCTGTTGAAGCTACCAATCATGACCAGGCGGTGCAGTTCCTGATCCACTGGCTTGAAAAACAGGAAGGTTTCGATACCCTTAGGGCAATTGGACACCGGATTGTTCATGGGATGCAGCATACGGAACCGGAACGAATCAGCCCTGAACTAATGGAGGAGTTGAAAGCGATCAGCGCTTTTGACCCCGAACATTTGCCGGGTGAGATTAAACTGATCGAGGTGTTCGGCGAGCGGTATCCTGACATTGCACAAATTGCCTGTTTCGATACCTCTTTTCATACCACGATGCCGGATGTGGCAAAGCTATTGCCTTTACCACGCCGCTACAAAAAAATGGCCATTGAGCGATACGGTTTTCACGGGCTTTCTTATGCCTATTTGATGCAGGAACTCCGGCAGGTAGCTGGAAATGAAGTGGCGAATGGCAGGGTGATATTAGCGCATCTCGGTAATGGCGCCAGCCTTGCTGCGGTAAAAAATGGCAAAAGCATGGACACCAGCATGGGTTTTACGCCAACATCCGGCTTGCCCATGAGCACGCGCACCGGCGATCTTGATCCTGGTGTCGCCTGGTATTTAATGCAACACGAAAAGCGAAGCCCCAAAGAGTTCAGTCATCTCATAAACAAGGAATCCGGTCTGTTGGGTATATCGGAAACCAGCTCCGACATGCGGGAACTGCTACAATCCAGGGACACCGACCATCGCGCTGCGGAGGCCGTAGAACTGTTTTGTTATCAAACCAAAAAATGGATCGGTTCTTTTGCCGCAGTGCTCGGCGGTTTGGACACGTTGGTGTTTTCGGGGGGCATTGGGGCGCACGCACCTCCGATACGGCGTGAAATATGCGCTGGCCTGGAGTTTTTGGGCATTGAACTGGATGAAACAAAAAACGAGAAACATGCAGGCATTATATCTGCGGCCAATAGTAAAGTAAACGTGCGGGTCATTGAAACCAATGAGGAATTAATGATGGCACAACTGGTTATCAAAAACATTTTAAACAAAAAAAACATGACTATTCAATTGAATACGGATAAAAATTTAAGTATACGCGAGCAGTTTGGTGAAAAACTGGAGACTTTATTATCAGAAGAATTAAGCAGGTACAGCGAACAGATAACAAGGTTGGAAGTGCATTTCTCTGACGAAAACGGCTCTAAAAACGGGACAAAAGACAAAAGGTGTATGCTTGAAGCCCGTCTTGAAGGTCTGCAGCCGATTGCTGTTAAAGGCATGGCAGACACGTATGAAATTGCTTTAAACAGCGCCATTGATAAGTTAAAAACGGTGCTTGATACTACAATGGGGCGCTTGGGAAATCATTGAGACTCCTGTCAGTTCACTAAAATAATACTTGTTATGAAAACGCAACATATCGATACGGCGCATGAAACCTTATCGCCCGAATTACTACAGAAAATAGATGCCTATTGGCGGGCCGCCAATTACCTGTCTGTTGGCCAAATTTATTTATACGACAACCCGCTGCTCCGGAAGCCCCTGAAACTGGAGCACGTAAAACCGCTGGTGGTGGGGCATTGGGGTACTACTCCGGGTCAAAACTTCATCTATGTGCATTTGAACCGCATCATAAAAAAGTACGACCTCAACATGCTTTACATTGCCGGTCCCGGCCATCGTGGGCAATGTTTACCTGGAAGGCACCTGGAGCGAGGTATATCCAAACAAACTGATTGATCACAAACATTACGTAGCGGAACACGGCAAGGACTTGCCGGAAATACTCAATTGGAAATCGAAAAAACATGAATAGGAAAGAACTTAATGCGATTGCCTACAAAATGATGGCTCCCGGCAAGGGGCTGCTGGCCATGGATGAAAGCAATCCGACCTGTAATAAACGGTTTGCCAAAATTGGTATTCCACAAACGGAAGCCGCACGGCGTGATTGGCGGGAGTTGATTGTGACGACCCCGCATCTTGGTGACTGCATCAGTGGAGCAATCTTGTATGGTGAAACAATTCGCCAAAATACAAAGGACGGAACGCCCATTATTAACGTCATCAGCGATGCCGGGATCATCCCCGGAATCAAGGTAGACATGGGCGCCAAACCGATGGCGGGTTATCCTGGGGAGAAAGTGACGGAAGGGCTGGATGGGCTGCGCGACCGGCTCCAGGAATATGCCCGTCTGGGTGCCCGGTTTGCCAAGTGGCGCGCCGTTATTGAGATCGGTTCGGGTACCCCCAGCCGTGCTTGTATCGAAGCGAATGCCCATGCGCTGGCCCGCTACGCCGCATTGTGCCAGGAAGCAGGGTTGGTGCCGATTGTGGAGCCTGAAGTGCTGATGGACGGCTCGCATGATTTGAAGCATTGTTTTGATGTTACATTGGAGGTGTTACGCATTGTTTTCAGCCAGCTTTACCAGCAAGGGGTTATGCTGGAAGGGATGATCCTGAAACCAAATATGGTGATACCGGGCTCAGACTGCCCCGATCAGGCAACTGTAGCAGAGGTTGCCGTGGCTACGGTAAATTGCCTCCTGCAAGCCGTCCCCGCCGCTGTTGCCGGGATCGCATTTTTATCGGGTGGTCAAGCCGGGGAATTGGCATCGGCACATTTGAATTCCATGCATGTCCAGTTTGGCGCACGACTTCCCTGGCCATTGACCTTTTCGTTTGCCCGGGCCATTCAGCAACCGGCCATGGACATCTGGCATGGCGAAGCAGCTAATGTTTCAATAGCGCAGCAAGCTTTGAACCACAGGGCAAAATGTAATCAGGCGGCGCGCCGGGGCGAATACAGCAGTGAAATGGAAATGATACTTAAGGATCAATTTTCCAAACAGTTTGTTGTGGCCTCATTAAACCTTTTCGTCTCATCCGGATTGCTAACCTGAATGCAGGTTGGCGGGGCGTAGCCTACCCCCAAAACCGATATTGGTAAATGGGGGTAATTTCAAAAGATACAATGCTGTTTTGCTCATGGGTTTCAGGCATTCTTTGAAAGGCTATTCGTATGGAGTGCGCAAAGAATATAAAAATACAGCGGCTTTTGGGGACGCTTGTTACACCATTTACTTAAAATCTTACACAATTCGCAGTTAGTACACTGTAGGAATGGGGCATAAAATACCCAAAATGCTCTAGCTGCGGTATAGATTCCCCAAAAATAAAGTGGCACTCAGTTTTTGTGCATGGCTTTATTGTTAACCAGAAGTATCAACTATGCAAAACATACTTTCAAACAGCGTTGTGGTAACACCCACCAGTGTGCTAAAACCACTTCCGTCTTCCCAGCCCAAATCTTCAATGAAATTGTTCGTCAAAAACATGGTGAGTATCCGCTGCAAAATGATGGTGAAAGCAGTGTTGAAGAAACTCGGGATGCATTTTGTCCATGTGGATTTGGGGGAAATAGAAGTTTTGGAAGACATCACAGTGGAGCAGCGTGAGCAGCTCAGAATGGCACTGCATAAATCTGGGTTGGAGCTCATGGATGATAAAAAAGCCATTCTGATTGAAAAAGTAAAAAACGTGATTGTCGAAATGGTGCACTACAGCGAAGCCCCGATAAAAATCAACTTTTCGAACTTTTTGGCCGAAAAAGTACACTACGACTACACATATCTCTCCAATCTTTTTTCGGAAGTCACGGGCACCACCGTTGAGCATTTTATCATCGCCCATAAAATAGAGCGCGTCAAGGAATTGATTGTCTATGATGAACTCAACCTGACCGAGATATCCTACCTGTTGAACTATAGCAGCGTGGCGCACCTGTCCAACCAGTTTAAAAAAGTGACCGGGCTAACACCCTCTCACTTCAGGAAACTAAAGCAGATACGCAAGGGCGGGCTAGAGGAGATTTAGCGCTGTCAGAATGTGTGAATCATGTAACTTTTACTGGTAATTGTGTAACACTTGTCAGGACGATATGGCTGAACTTTGTACTACATTCTAAAATGATTTCTTATGTCACTATTCAATTTGTTGATCACCCTAATAGTTGTAGGTGTGCTGCTCTGGCTTGTAAACACCTACATCCCAATGGACCGCAAAATCAAAAGCATCCTTAACGGGGTGGTTGTGATAGTAGTCATACTCTGGCTATTGAACGCTTTTGGGCTTCTGGATTCGCTGAAAAGTATGCGCATTTAAAACATAGGCAATCAAACCACATCATGCACGCTTCAATTTTTAATCCGGTTGGCTGCATTTTGAGGGGGTCTTTCTACTGTACAAACAACATTTCAAAAGATGACTACAGCAAACAATTTAGGTATTTGGATGGATCACGCAAGTGCACATCTAACGGATTTCACTTCGGATCCCATGGAGACGACGGTTATTGAATCCAATTTTACGCATCAGGTGAAACAAGAAAGTCTCAGCAAGAGTGAAAGACTAATGCACCAGAAAGAGCAACACCAACAAGCTGAATATTACAATGAATTGGGTGATGTCATAAAAGAATATGATTCTGTTGTACTCTTCGGCCCCACCAGTGCCAAAGTGGAATTATTCAACCTGTTGAGAAAGGATTTTCTGTTTTCAAAAATACAAATTGACATTAAACCGGCGGATAAAATGACGGAAACGCAACAGCAGGCATTTGTGAGAGAATATTTCGCGCACTAAAAATACGCTGAAAAATTGCTTTTACCATCATAAGGCACGTGAAAAAGACAAAAACCATACTGCTCCCAACCGACTTCTATGGCGTGGCACGCAACGCTTTTCTTTATGCCATCCGGTTGGCAGAAACACTGTACGTCACCATCATGGCTGTCCATGTAGATGAGTTTATATTGCCTGGTGCCTAGTTGGATACGACACCTATTGCGGAGTTGGAATTAAACAGCCTGACACAAAAATCAACGGAGATGTTCCTCACGGAAGGCATTTTTGCCGATGAACTTTCCCGGTTAAAAGGAAAGATCAAAACCTTGGTTTTAAAGGGCGATTTGATTGTTAACCTGATAGAACAACCTATACTTCCTATTCATTTTTAATTACAAACAAAACCATGTCAAAAGTTAATATCAAGAAGAACCAGCCTTACCCAAAGACAGACAATGATGCCAACACAAACCTTGAAGGATACCCCATGTACCCGGATAGCGAAGACATCTATAACAAATCGAAGGAGGAAACTGAAATAGACCCGGCAAACATTTCGCGAAGGAAGACTTCAACGGTGTATGAATCGATTGAATCCCGCAATGAAAAGGACTTTAGCGACGATTTTTCCGGCGACGACCTCGACATTCCTGGCGGAGAATTGGATGATGAGCAAGAGGATATTGGAAACGAGGATGAAGAAAACAACTATTACAGTTTAGGAGGGGATAACCACAATGATCTGGAAGAAGATCAAGGGGACTAATTGCCGACTTTCTATTTGCATGCGTCTGCCCTGGGGGACAGGCCCCTGTATATTCACACAACCATTCACCACAACTAAAAATAACAATTATGAGCACAGGAAAAGTAGTATTAGGATTATTGGCAGGCATCGCCGCCGGCGCCACTTTGGGGATCCTTTTTGCACCAGATAAAGGAACTTCCACCCGGAAGAAAATTGTCAAAAAAGGAGACGACTATGTAGAGGAAATTGAAGCTAAATTCAACGACTTAATCAGCGGTATCTCCCAAAAGTATGAAACAGTGAAAGAAAAAACCCTCCAAATCGCCGAAAATGGCAAGGCAAAATTGGATGAAAAACTTCACGGAAAGGGGTAAAGCAACAGTGAAGCTGCCGTGTTATGCAGCACTGCAGTTTCACCCTACTCACTTTTAATCCACTCTTCTCAAAATGCGGTCATATCTGCCGCAGCAAATCCACTCTATTTTGAAAAATTCAATATTAATAGTAATATTCGGTGTGCTTTTAGCCACCACAGCCAGCGCTCAAATCAGTTTCAAAGCAGGCGTAAACATCGCCACGATAGCTGAAGAAGGGAAGGATGTGACCCGTAAGGATATTGACAATAAATCGGTGCTCGGGGCTATACTGGGCATTACCGCTGAAATACCTGTTGCAGATGTCTTCTATATCCAGCCTGAACTACTGTTTTCTCAAAGCGGCGGCAGCAACAGCTACACGGTTGGCACCGCTTACACAAAATCAACGTATAAGATAAATTACCTGGAACTGCCCGTATTGGCAAAGCTGAAATTCGGCAACAAAGACGAAAGTGGCGTGGGCATCCATGTTGCAGCGGGTCCTTGGCTTGGTTATGCGCTGAAAGGCCACAGCAGTACCAAAACGACTGTGGGTGAAATGGTGATATTTGAACAAGACCGCGACTATTCATTCGACGATCAGGACAACGCCGAACGCGTAAATTACGGGTTGATCGCTGCGGCAGGTCTTAGCTTTGGTCACATGGTATTGGATCTTCGGTACAACTTCGGCTTGAACAACTTGCTCGACAAAGACGCCAATAACGGAAACGACAGCAAACCCGTGTTGCAAACGCGCGGAGTCGCCCTTACAGTTGGGTATAGGTTCTAGTGCGGCACCCGGTGCCAAAATGCGTGAATCATGTAACTCTATTCTGGAATTGTGTAATATTCTTGGGCAACCAGATGCCCATCTTTGTAGTAGAAAATTTTTTCACAGCTGACCCGCCAGTTGCAGGGACAAAATAAAAAACAATGAACACGACAGAAGTAAAAGGAAACTGGAATGAGCAAAAAGGCAAGCTCAAACAAAAATTTGCAACTTTAACTGACGATGACCTGATGTTTGAAGAAGGCAAGAAAGACGAAATGTTTGGAAGGCTTCAAATCAAACTTGGCAAAACTAAAGAAGAATTGCACGAATTTATCGCATCACTTTAATCCCCTGAATTTGTATAAGGTACCGTTTAGCAGCATTTTTGTTAAACGGTACCCTTCATCAATCGCGTAAGAAAACTCGAAAAAAATAAAAATTTACAACATAAAAAACATGAAAAAATCAATTTTTGCCCTCGCTGTAGCAGCAACGTTTATTGCTGGAACAATTTTTACCAACTGTCAGTCCCCCGCTGACAAAGTGGACGATGCCAAAGCCAATGTTAAGGATGCCAAACAAGATTTAAATGAAGCGCAGAAAGATGCAAATGCAGAAGCGCAGAAAACAGCAGCAGCGGAAGAGTGGAGGATGTTCAAAGCCGATGCGGAAATGAAAATCAAGCGCAACGAAGACGATATAGCCGATTTAAGGGCAAAAATGAAGTCGTCTGGCAAGAAACTCAGCGCAGCTTACGCAAAAACCATTGACGAGATCGAACTCAAGAACAAGGATATCAAATCCAAGTTGGACGGATATGACAAGAATCAAAGCAACTGGGAGTCATTCAAACGCGAATTCAACCACGACATGGATGAACTCGGAAAGGCAATGAAAGACCTAACAGTTGACAATAAAAAGTAATTGAATTTTAACCATTTTTTAAACAATTTAACTCAATCATTATGGGAAACATACTTTATATTATCGCAGTAATACTGATCATTGGATGGTTGGTTGGTTTCGTTGGATACGGCACCGGTGGCATTATCCACATCCTCCTTGTTATCGCAATTATTGCGGTATTGTTCAATGTGATTAGCGGGAGAAGATCAGT
>JBBRWA010000251.1:0-9123 GCA_038246345.1 Chitinophagales bacterium | reverse complement strand
TGCTCATATCAAAGTCCAGCACGTTTTCACCTTCCTGCAAGGTCACATTCCGCGTCATGAGTACCTGACCTAACATATTGCATACGCTCACTTGTGCATCGCCGCCTTTCTGTGCCGTAAGGCTGATTTGTGTAAAATCGAGCACCGGGTTTGGTGCAACGCTGATGCGCAGCGACGCCATTGTTGGTTCATTGTTGCTTACTTTGAGGCTGCGGGTGCCATTGCCGTACCAAACTCCCCAGGAGTGGTTGCTGACCAATGCCGTGCTGCTCCCAGAAGGCAGAATCTTGTTGGCATTCAGGCCCTGCGTGCGGATGTTGTAGATGCCGCTGCTAGGATTGGTTTCATACAACAACCTGCTGTCCAGGCGGTTGTAATTGGGCCAGCCTTGCGCGCCGTTGTTGGTCACGATGGTATTGTAATCACCTGTTTCACTGTTAGCGCCATAAATGTCATAGCGCGTCGTGTTCGTCGTTTGATCGATAAAATCAAAAGCTATGATGTAGGGTGAGTTCTTCGAGAAAGCAGGGTCAGCGATGCTGGTGTTTTCAGGGATGCCCGTGAACAATTTGGAAATAAAGGCCGTGTTGGCTGGCGCAAACTGTCCGTTTTTCCAAAACTCCAGGAAGCCAATATCCCAGTAGCTAAGGTCTTGGCCCTGGGTGTTAATGAGGTCGTTATAGGCATCGTACATCAGGTTTTTGCCGGAGTAGTCAAACTCCAGGACATCGGCATATCCAACGTCACCTGTTATCTGCCCCGTCGAATAGGTCGGGTTGTAAAGCTTGAATTTTTGCTGCGTATTACCCGTAAAATCGAAAATGAAAATATAAGGCTCCTGAGTATTGCTCAGTGCAGCCACATAACGCCCATCTTTGGAAATAGCCGCCTGGCGCCATTCTGGCAAGGTACTCAGTTCAAATTCGGTAACCAGTGCAGGATTGGGGCTATAACTTAGTCCCTGATAAATAATATGACCAGCGTTGTTGACAAACACAATCTCCTGTCCATTGTCGGTAATACTTGGGCGACTTTGAAGGCCTTGGTTGTATAAATTGCCTAAAATAGCGCCTGAGCCGTTCGCCAGGTCAAGCTTTTGCAGGTCGTTGGAAACACAAAGCACATAATCGGTACCAGGATTCGGGGTGAGCTGCCCAAGGTAGTTGCCACTTGGTACGCTGCCGCCGATGCCAACGGTAGAAAATGCACTCGCTGCGGCATTGGCCACCGTTGCTCCATACAAATCCGTCGCCGCCTGAATCACCGCGATGCGGCAATCCACAAATTTGCTGGATTTGGTGAGGTAATCGCGCAAAGCCTTGTAATAAACTTGTTCGGCTTTGACTTTACCCACCGCAGCATTGGTGGTAAACAGGTAAAACGCGTAGTTCGGGATGCCGCTGTTGATGTGCACCCCGCCATTATCTTGGGTGCCGGTATATTTTTCGTTGACGTGGTTGGGCTGCCACCAGGGACTGTTGGAAGAAACACCATTGTGTGGGTTCGATAAGTCGCGCAGCGAAGCGGGCAAACCAGCGCCAACCTGCATGACATCTTCCCCAATTTTCCAATCCGTATCGTTCTCTATCAACACGCCGAACACATCAGCAAAAGATTCGTTGAGGGCACCGCTTTCGTTTTGATACACCAGGTTGGCTGTTTTTTCCACCACACCATGGGTCATTTCGTGGCCGCCAACGTCGAGGCCGCGGGCCAGTGGTTTAAAGGTGCTGCCACCATTGCCATACCACATCGCTGCACCATTCCAGAACGCATTTTCCATGGAACTGCCATCACTCTCCGTGATGTTTATAAAAGACAATATGTTGCCACCGCCGCCATCAATGGAGTTGCGGTTGAATTTTGATTTAAAATAAGCGAAACTGAGACCTGCGTTGTAATGGCCACTAATAGCCGCTTTTTGGTTGGTAAAAGTGCTCGAATTGGAAGTCACCAGCGTGTAATCAAAGTTGTTGTTTTCTGGCGATTTGTTCAATCCATCCAACGTCACAATAACGCCTACCGGATCGCTCGGCATGTTAGAGCCGGTCGGGTTGAACATGGATGTGTTGGAATTTTCCAAATAGTAGGTGGAGCCAACCTGCCAGCCGCCGAGGGTAAAGGAGCGATTGGTATTGAAAAGGTCCTGGCCTTGCACGGTCGCTGCAGAACCGGACAGGGCGTTGGATTGCGGAATTCGGAATTCGGAGTGCGGAATACCCGTTGCAACCTTACTTACTTCTGCGCTGCTGTGGCGATGACCGGAGAAGTTGCAAGTATTGTCGTAGGTGTCGAGGATTTCACCGGTGGTGGCATCCACGAAGTAAACCATACGGCTCAGCAGGTTTGGGTGGGCGATGATATGGTAGGCAAGGCGCTCGTTGTTGAGTGCGCCATTGCGGTGAAAAATCAATAATTCGGCTGAAAATGGTGCACCATCAATCAATTTCAGGTCTTCCGGGCTCCAGGTGGTTTTTATTTTTTCGAGGCCAATGCTGGTTTTTACCACGTTTAAAGCTGCCGTTTTATCCAGTGTTGGTATGGTGGAAGCGAGTTTTGGCGTAGGAAAATAGCGGCCGTTGACGCGTTCAAAAGCGCCGTTTTTGGTGTGGGCAATGAGTTCGCCGCCCCAAACGGGAATCCCCTGAAACACTTGCTCCATGCGGATATGGTTGTTGCCTTGCTCGTCGGTCTGTACCGTTTTGACGACAAACTCCTCGGAAGGTACCGTCAGGCTCATAGGCTGTAGGCTGGCGAGATAATCCAGCGCGCGCTCGGCCATTGGCTTGCTATCAGCAGCGTTGCCGGAAGCGGCGGTTTTGCCTTCCAGCATGATGGGCAGGCCGTTTTCGCCCATGGTGGGTTGCACATCGCTGTTGGTGGCACGTGGTGCCAGGGAAGTTATGGGTATCCTGACAGGGGTTTCCAGGTTGAAAGGGTTTTCAGCAACGGGCACGTTCATTTTGTTCTGCCAGTTCAGGTGCATCGATTCTGGCGCTTGGGTGCCCTTGAAATTCGGTGCTACTTTACCTTTTTGGGCAAATATTGCACTTGAGCAAGCAAGAATAAGAAGTAAGGGGAGAGTTCTGTTCATGTTGAAATCAGTTTTGGTGATAAAATGAATGGTGCAGGCAAAGATAATAATTACGATGCCGGGTTTTGGGGAAAATTCTGCCCAAAGATAATGGCGTGGGCGGGACTCGGGGCATTTCAATTGACACGAACGCCAAAAAGGGCGACTTTAATTGCGCTTCACTTTACATAATTGACAAATGATTACATGAATTGACTGTTGAAGTAATGGCTGATTTTAGCAAAACGATTGCCAGGCACTCAAATCAACAATCAGTCAATCCGCCTTTACCGCAACAATCGGCACTCCATTACTTGCTGCGCGTCATTCAAACAAAAACAGCTTCACGTTCCACCATCCCTTTTCAATAATCGCGTCATTCTTTTCATAAAACTTGATCGCGGGCTCATTCCAGTCCAGCACTTGCCATTTCACCAATCGGCATTCCCGGCGGCGGCCTTCTGCCACAAACGTATCGAAGAGCTTTTGCCCCACGCCATAACGGCGGTGCGATTCCTTCACCACAAAATCGTCGAGGTACAACATGCGGCCTTTCCAGGTGGAATAGGCTTCGTAGAACAACACCATGCCGACCACTTCGCCGTCCATTTCAGCGACAAAGCTCTCAAAGCGCCCGGCTTGGAAGTCGCGCAGGTACTCTTCCGGGGTGGTGAACACGGCATCGGGTTCTTTTTCGTACACGGCGAGTTCGTAGACGAGGGCGTGGATGGCGGGGATGTCGGTAGGGGTGGCGGGACGGATGTGCATTTTAGTGATGAGAGATGCGTTATAAGTTATGAGTTATAAGTGATGCGTAAGATGCTTTTTAAGTTTCTCTTATTATCTGCAAGGTAGATGTATTGTGCCTTTTGAGCGCATTTTTGGGGATATGGGTACGAAACAAATGGGGGGGGGAATTACATCCTGGTGCAGGTCACTGTTGCACCCGTACAAAATACGTCCTTTCTTTTGCATTTCGTTCGCTGTTGAACTTCCCGAAAGTTGGAAACTTTCGGGAAGTCACGCGGCATTCACTGGATGCGGCACTAGATACCGATTCGCAAAAAAACAAGATTAACAAGACAAATTTAAAAATAAAATTTAAATTTGCCGGGTAAATGAAACTTTATCCACGACATATTCAACAAAGCCTGCTTCAGCGGCTAACGGTTTTCCCCATCGTGGCCATTACTGGGCCAAGGCAGGCAGGAAAAACCACCTTGGCAAAATCAATAGCGCAAGGCTTGAACAAAGATACCCTATATCTTGATTTGGAGCTGCCTTCCGATCTTAGTCGCCTTCAAAACGCAGAGCTTTATTTCAAGGAAAATGAGGGAAAGTTGGTGATTATTGATGAGGTGCAGCGAAAACCAGAGCTTTTTCCACTGTTGCGCGCTTTGGTGGATCAGCGACGTGACCCAGCCAGATTTCTTATTCTAGGTTCCGCCTCACCGGAAATGCTTCGGCAAAGTTCAGAAACCCTTGCCGGGCGTATTTCCTATTTGGAACTGACCCCGTTCCACTTCCGAGAGTTACCAGACATATCGTTCAAGCAGCATTGGTTGCGAGGAGGATTCCCGCCCGCACTTTTTGCAGAAAGGGACGCGACGGCTTTTCAGTGATTGACCGACTTTACCACGACCTTTATTGAGCGAGACTTACCACAATTTGGGCTGAGCGCGCCAGCTCAAACCCTCCGCACCCTGATTCAAATGTTGACTGGTGTGCATGGGAATATGCTCAACCAAAGCAATCTGGCAAATTCTTTGGGCTTGACCATGCCCACGATCACGCGTTATTTGTCTTATTTTGAAAGGTCATATTTCATCCGCTACTTACTTCCTTGGCACGTCAATATTGGCAAGCGACTGGTCAAAACGCCAAAACTGTTTTTCCAAGACAGTGGAGTGCTCCACCATTTGGCAGGCATTGAAGACATGAGCCAGTTGTTGGGCAATCAAATTGCTGGCGCTTCGTGGGAAGGGTATGTGGTGCAACAGATAATTGCCAATCTGCCACAAAATGTGTTGCCTTATTATTACAGCACTAAAGATGGCTCAGAACTGGATATTGTTTTGATAAAAGGAAACCAGGCCGTATTAGCCATAGAGGCTAAGATGTCAGCATCTCCAATGCTGAGCAGGGGCAACAGAAACGCAATTGACGATATCGGAAACCCTCCTTTACTTGTAATTACGCCTTCTGATGCCGGCTATCCTTTGGATAAGGATATCAGGGTGTGTGGTTTGGGGGATTGTTGGAAGTATTTGCCTGGGTGATAAATTAAGGGAAACCTCACTTCCATCTTACTCTTGTACCCGTACAAAATACGTCCTTTCTTCTGCATTCGCTGTTGAACTTCCCGAAAGTTGGAAACTTTCGGGAAGTCACGCTTGGCACTCGTGCACAGCGCAAGGACGAATATTTTTTCAAACCTGAAACCCTTTTGACCAAAAGCAACGCGAACCTGAAACCTGAAACCTTGAAACCTGAAACCCTTTTGACCAAGCGCAGCGCCAACCAGAAACCAGAAACCTTGAAACCATTTAACCATGAAACCCTGAAACCAACTTTTGAATCAGTTCTGCCGCCGCCTTCGCCACCACCGTCCCCGGCCCAAAAATCGCAGCAGCACCCGCTTCCCGCAGAAATTCATAGTCCTGCTGCGGTATCACGCCGCCCACTACCACGAGAATATCCTCACGGCCCAGGGCTTTTAGCTCGGCCAGGGTTTGCGGCACCAGCGTTTTATGGCCTGCTGCCAGACTGGAAATGCCCAAAATGTGCACGTCGTTTTCCGCTGCTTGTCGGGCTGCTTCGGCGGGCGTTTGAAACAAGGGGCCAATGTCCACGTCGAAGCCGAGGTCGGCGAAGGCGGTGGCGATGATTTTGGCACCGCGGTCGTGGCCGTCCTGCCCCAGTTTGGCCACCATGATGCGGGGGCGGCGGCCCTCCTGCTCGGCGAAGGCATCGGCCAGGCGGCGGGCATTGTCGAAATCTTCGTTATTGCGCATGTTGGCGGCGTATACACCTGAAATGGTTTTGGTTGTGGCGGCATAGCGTCCGAAGGGTTTTTCCATTGCGGAGGATATTTCGCCGAGAGTGGCGCGGGCGCGGGCGGCGGAGATGGCACATTCAAGCAGGTTGCCTTCGCCTGTTTCGGCAGCGCGTTCCAAAGCAGTAAGTGCTGATTGGGTCTTGGCTTCGTCGCGGGTTTCTTTCACATGTTTCAATCGCGCTACCTGGCTTTCCCGCACTGCCGTATTGTCCACATCCAGAATGTCAAATTTTTCATTGTCTTCTACCTGAAAAATATTGACCCCTACGATTTTTTCTTCGCCGGAGTCTATGCGCGCTTGCTTGCGCGCTGCGGCTTCTTCGATGCGAAGCTTGGGCAGGCCCTGCTCAATGGCTTTGGCCATGCCGCCCAATGCTTCCACCTCTTGCATGAGTGCCCAGGCTTTTTCCACCAGTTCCATGGTCAGGTTCTCTACGTAATAGGAGCCTGCCCAGGGGTCGATGGCGCGGGTGATGTCTGTTTCTTTTTGGATGTACAATTGGGTGTCGCGGGCAATTTTCGCCGAAAAATCGGTGGGCAGCGCCATGGCTTCGTCGAAGGAGTTGGTGTGCAGGCTCTGTGTTCCACCCAGCACGGCCGACAAGGCTTCGATGGTGGTGCGCGCCACATTGTTGAACGGGTCTTGTTCCGTAAGGCTCCAGCCGGAGGTTTGGCAATGGGTGCGCAGCATCAGCGATTTGTCGCCCTTGGGTTCGAATTGTTTCACCAGTTTTGCCCAAAGCATGCGCCCGGCCCGCAGTTTCGCGATTTCGGTGAAATGGTTCATGCCGATACCCCAGAAAAATGAAAGCCTGGGCGCGAAGTCGTCGATGTCCAAGCCCGCTGCAATGCCAGCGCGGATGTATTCCAGTCCATCGGCCAAGGTGTACGCCAATTCGATTTCCGCCGGCGCGCCCGCCTCGTGCATGTGATAGCCAGATATGGAAATGAAGTTGAACTTGGGCATGTTCCCGGCGCAATAGGTGAAAATATCGCTGATGATGCGCATGCTCGGCCCTGGCGGATAGATGTAGGTATTGCGCACCATGAACTCCTTGAGGATGTCGTTCTGGATGGTGCCGGATAACTTTTCTGGCGAAACACCCTGCTCTTCGGCGGCGACAATGTAAAATGCCATGATCGGAACCACCGCCCCGTTCATGGTCATGGATACCGACATCTCGCCCATGGGAATCTGATCAAACAGGATTTTCATGTCTTCCACCGTGTCAATGGCGACGCCAGCTTTGCCCACGTCGCCCAGCACCCGCGGGTGATCGGAATCGTAGCCCCGGTGCGTGGCAAGGTCAAAAGCCACCGACAGTCCCTTTTGGCCTGCCGCCAGGTTTCGGCGATAAAAGGCATTGCTTTCTTCCGCCGTGGAAAAGCCTGCGTACTGGCGGATCGTCCAGGGCTGGGAAAGGTACATGGTGGAGTAGGGGCCGCCGAGGTAGGGAGGAAGACCGGCTACGAATGCGGATTTCGGAATGCGGATTTCGGAATTCTCGAGTGCGGAATTCTCGAGTGCGGATTTCTGAATGCGGATTTCGGAATTCTCGAATGCGGATTTCTCGAATGCGGATTTCGGAATGCGGATTTCGGAATGGGCATTCGATGCTGGTCGAAGGTTTGCGTCGAATTTTAAAGTCGAAAAATCTGGTGTGGGCATAGGCGATATATTTCTGGTGTAAATATCGGGCAAATGCGCCATTAACCAGACCCATTCAAAAAAAATGAGCCTTCCCGAATATTCGGAAAGGCTCATTTTTGATATCTATTGCGTCAAACGATTAATCGTAGCGACGCTTTTCCTTTTTCTTCTTCGACTTAAAGTAGTTGCCGTCTTTGTTGCCGTTTCCCATTACAGCACCTTTACGCACCATGGCGCAGCGGAAGCCCACCGTTTTGCTGGATTTGCTTTCCTGCAAGAAACGGCGTGTACCTGGAGCAAGCCAAAAAGCGCGATCGGCCCATGAACCACCCTTGATTACACGGGTGCTATCGTTGATGAGTGTGCTTTTGCCGTAGAAATACTCCACCAAAGACTCTTTGTCACCGTCAAGGTAGTTGTACACCTCTGGGCGCTTGTAGTTGTCGCGGAGGGCTGTGGATGTAGTATCCATCAACTCATATTTCAGGTGACCAAGGCTGTCTTTTACTTCAGGAGCGCCCGTTTCTGGGTCAATCTTCTTGGTCATGAATACGTTACCACGGTAAGAGTTCAAGTCTTCGTTGCCTGTATCTTCCAAGTCAGCGGAAGTCATGGGACGGTACAGGTCGGATGTCCATTCGTTGACGTTGCCGGCCATGTTGTACAGGCCGTAATCGTTTGGCCAACCGGAAACAACATCAGCAGTATAGAATGCTCTGTCGTTCAAAGCGCCAGCCATACCACCGTAGTCACCACCACTCCGCTTGAAGTTGGCAAGGATCTTACCTTGATTTTTATTGCGCTTTTGGTAGCGTACAGTGTTGCCATTCCAAGGATAGATGCGGCGATCTGTGATCAGCTCATCTTTTGTCGTGGCTTGGTTGCCCAACAGGCCCAAAGCAGCGTACTCCCACTCTGCCTCAGTTGGCAGGCGGTATGCAGGCAGCAGGATACCATCTTCGAGGCGTACACGACGCTCACCGCCAGTGCGCTGATCTGGCAGGTTTTTGCGAACACTTGGCTCATACTGACCCACGAGGTAAGCTTCTGAATCGAAGTTGTTCTCGTTTTTCTGGTCTGGGTTCGGGTCGATGATGCCCCGTTTGATAAGGATCATCTCGTTTACCCGGTTTGTACGCCATTTGCAGTAGTCGTTGGCTTGGTGCCAGCTGATACCGACTACAGGGTACTGGTAATAGTCAGGTGAACGGAAGTAATTTTCTACCATCGGCTCGTTGTAGGCGAGCTCTTCGCGCCACACCAAAGTGTCGGGAAGTGCGCGCCTCCAAACTTCTGGATAGGTTTCACCGTAAACACGGGAAGTCCAGTAGAGGTATTCTT
>JBBRWA010000250.1:0-9177 GCA_038246345.1 Chitinophagales bacterium | reverse complement strand
CATTCCTGATTCCGCATTCCTCATTCCGCATTCCGCACTCCGCATTCCGCATTCCGCATTCCGCATTCCGCATTCCGCATTCCGCATTCCGCATTCCGCATTCCGCATTCCGCATTCCGCATTCCGCATTCCGCATTCCGCAAGGTTCTACCAGAAGACAATGTACAACGCTGCCAGAACACCCGTCACCAACAACGCCCCCACAGCAAAGGCTGTCGACGTCTTGAAGGAATCTATATCCACCTTCATCGCTTTAGGATTGTCTTTGCTCTTCGGATCGGCAAGACTGATAACGACCATTAAGCCGACCAGAATCAGGAATACATATCCCATTTGATCGAGGAAAGGCATCTCGTGCTTCCAGCTTTTGAAAAATAGCCCCATTGGAATAGTCAGGAGCGCTGCCACAAATGCTGCATTGGCCGTAGCGCGTTTCCAGAAAAAGCCCAATAAGAAAATGGCTACTACACCCGGAGAAATCAGACCAGTAAATTCTTGAATAAACTGGAATCCTTGTTCCAGGCGCTGTAGCTGCGGCGCTACAATAAGGCCGATAAACATGGCACCAATGATGACCCAGCGGCCCATGCGCACCTGCGTGGCTTCATCCGCACCCTTGTTGATGTACTTTTTGTAAATATCAAGGGTAAATATGGTGGCAATGGAATTGGCTTTGCCCGCTAAAGAAGCGACAATGGCTGCCGTTAGTGCTGCAAAAGAAAGTCCTTTCAAGCCTGGGCCAAGCAGATTGAGCAGCACTGGATACGCCTTGTCGGGTTTTACCTCGCCAGCTGCGTTCATCATTTCAGCCTGGAACATACCTTTTTGGTGCAGTACGTATGCAGCGATGCCCGGAATAACAACGATCAGGGGCATCAGCAGTTTCAGGAAAGCTGCAAACAGCAAACCACTGCGGGCCGTTTCCAGCTTTGCACCGAGCGCACGCTGGGTAATGTATTGGTTGCAGCCCCAGTAGTTGAGGTTGGCGATCCACATGGCACCGAAAAGCACTGTGAGGCCCGGCAAATCCTTGTAATACTTATTTGACTCATCGAAAATCATGTGAAAATGGCTTGGTGCCTCCACGCGCAATAGGCTCAAGCCCGCCATAGCGCCTTCTGTGCCGCTTTGTTGTGCCACCAGGTCTAGGGCTAGATACGCTGTTGCCAAGCCTCCCAAAACGAGGATGGCTACCTGAATCACGTCGGTGTAGCCAATAACCTTCATGCCGCCCAGGGTGATAAAGATGGCGAAAATGGCCAGGAAAATCGAGCAGAGCGTGAAACTGAACCCTGAAATCGTGGAAACGGCAATGGCACCGAGGTATAGAATTGAAGTCAAGTTGACGAAAACATACACCAGCAGCCAGAAAACGGCCATCATGGTAGCGACCAAGGGGCTGTAACGCTTCTCCAGGAACTGCGGCATGGTGAAAATTCTATTTTTGATGTAGCCGGGCATAAAGAACACTGCGACCACGATAAGGGTCAGCGCTGCCATCCATTCGTATGAAGCAATGGCCAAGCCCATCGCGAAACCGGAGCCAGACATACCAACAAACTGCTCCGCGCTAATGTTGGAGGCGATTAGAGAAGCACCAATAGCCCACCAGGTGAGGGAACCTTCTGCGAGGAAAAAATCGTTCACGCTGGCATTAGGGTTCTTTTTGCGCTGATAAATCCAATAGCCGTAGCCTGATACAATGAAAAAGTAGGTGATAAACACTACATAATCAAGCGTTTGTAATGAATTGCCCATAAGTTTAGGTCAAGATTTGATTGAAGTGAAAAAAGGTACTTCGCGTCGCAGAAAGGCTTTCGCCTGAATAATAGGGTAGCAATGCTCCGTATGACAACTATGGTGTATGGCTAAGGACGGCCAAATATATACAAGGCAGCACGCTTTCCCTATTTTTGAAAAAATAATAATGAAGTTGGCTTGATTCTTGGTTGGTTTAAGAAAAAACCCGTTTCTTTGCAGCCCGTTGGAAAACGGAACATAAAGGTTTCCTGGCCGAGCGGTTAGGCACAGCTCTGCAAAAGCTGCTACAGCGGTTCGAATCCGCTGGAAACCTCTGGAAATTAAAACCGCCGTAATTGCTGGAGAAGCAGTTGCGGCGGTTTTTTTGTGCTAATAAATTTACGCCTGTGAAAAAAGAAAGTATTTACTTTAGGCGCTCCATCGACGCTGTTTTGTTAGATTGGAGAAAAGAGCCAGATAGAAAGCCCTTGCTTCTGCGTGGGGCAAGGCAAGTGGGGAAATCCTCGGTCGTAAGACACTTGTCTGGGGAATTTGACCATTTCATTGAAATAAATTTCGGAGAAACCAAGGATATCCATACGCTCTTTCAAAGCAATTTATCTCCGCTGTAGAAGTAAAATCCTCAAATAAGGGCTCGATGCAAAGCATGTATCAATTTCTAAAAGAAAAAGGCCGCGTACACGGCGTGAGATTCTCTATGGAAAACTTTTCTGCTGTTAATGGCATTGGCATATTCCCAATTTATGCAGTCAGTAATTTTGTCAGCGGTAAATAATGTTTGGCTGTGGCTGGAAGGTCAGACATTGTATTTCTAGCGAAGTGCTGCAACTTCAACGCGCTAAATTTTGAAAACAAGTCATTGTCGATCAATACCCCCCAGCACCCAAAGCCTTAAATATTTTTCCTATTTCAAAAAGAACCACCATTTTTGTGAGAAAAATGAGCCATGGAATCCCTGAATACTGTAGCAGAAACACATCCCCTTTTTCCAAGTGGTGATTGGACAGGATTTTATAATTTCAGTTGGTCCAAGGATAAGCACATGATGGATTTTCAACTGAATTTTAACAATGGAACAGTTCTGGGAAGGGGCACTGATGATGTGGCGCCTTTCCATTGGAAGGGTACCTATGATACAAAGATATTAATTTGCAACATGGTCAAATTTTACCCAAGTCATACCGTGTTGTATAACGGATATGTAGATGAAAATGGCATTTGGGGCACCTGGTCAATCGGCAGTAATTTTACAGGCGGATTTCACCTATGGCCAAAAGCGAAAGGTGAAGCAGTAGAAGTTGAAGAGGTCGATCAATTGGTGATAAAGAAAGACCTAAAAATCACTGTGGCCAACAATTTTCAGCCGTGACCCAATCCCCCTACCTCCTCCGCCAAGCCGCCACCAACATCAACACCTCCTCATAACTCATCATACCCGCCGACACCCCCTGCGCCTTCAAGTAGTTGTCGTACACCTCATAGCGGATGGCTGGGGCAAGCTCACCGAATTTACTGTTTTGCCGCTCAATTGCCAGCTCATCCGCGATAATGCCTTTTGGAATATGCGCTTGAAGCTGATTTTCAAATTGCCTTGGATTGTTTTGGCGGCACGCCTTGGCAAGCGTGTTCCAATAATCCAAACGGGAACAATAGGCGATATAGGTGTTTGGGTGCTCGCATAGCGCAGCATAAGCAGTAAAATTGCACACGCCTTCATCGCTAAAGCCATAACCGTGGCTCATCTCATGGGCCATGGCGGGTAGTTTTCGCAGCGGGTGTAGCCCTGCTTCTATGTTCCCTTCACCCACAAATGGCCAATAAATGCCTGCTGCTCCAAAACCAAAAAGGGTGCCTGCTGGATAAATAATTCGCCCCCGAACTCGGCCAGTGACTGGAAAGCCTTCCTGGGCCAGCCATTTTGTCAAAGCCTCCCGGATGGTGTCTTCTGCGTGAACGGGCCAAAATCGTTTATCGTCCAGTGCGCTGGTGTTGTTGCCCACCAACATTGTCCGCAAAGAGTCCAAACACTGGGTTTCTGTTTCAAATGCTTGCCAAAGTGTGGTAGAATCCAATGCTTGTACTTGTAGTCCCATTTGCTTTTCTAGGGGGATTCGGGCGTAATTGAAACCCCAGAGCCAGAAAAACAAGCCGAACAACAGCCCGGAAAAACCGAGCAAGCGAAACAGCCAGTTGCCAAGCTTTGACAGAAGACTGCCTTGTTTCGGTCTATTTCGGTAAAACAATACCGCCGAAACAATCAGTGCGATCCAAAACAAATAAAAGGAAGGAAACGGCAGTAATCCCAGCGTGTAATCAAGGCAGCCTCGAATAGCTTGAAAAAGTCCTCGGCTGTACCAATGCTCCACGAAAGCAGGGTGGCGGTGCGCCCACATATTGAGTAGGAATGTTGTCAGACCAAAAAATATCCCCAATGTGGATATTGATAGGTGTTTTGATAATCTCATGTAATAGTTATTGGAATACCCGTAAAATTGCGTGTTTTTGGTCGGAAAAATAGAAAAAACGTCCATAATAATTATTTTAACCCTCCTAAACGGTTCCCACCATCATTCAATCGTATTTTTGCAGCTCAAGTCAAATATGCTGCATCTCCGGCTGCCAACAGCCCACCGTCCACCGTCCACCGTCCACCGTATCATGCTACAACTAGATTATACCTACAGCAAAAAGTTTGTTTCCAGCCAGGAAGTGGCAGCCATTGAACCGGAAGTGAACGCCGCCGCCGAACTGCTCGAATCTCGCCAGGGGCCGGGAAATGACTTCCTGGGCTGGCTTGACTTGCCCGGCAACTTTGACCGCGCTGAATTTGAGCGCATCAAAGCAGCGGCAAAAATGATTCAGCAGCAAAGCGAGGTGTTGGTGGTTATTGGCATTGGGGGCTCATACCTGGGCTCGAAAGCGGCCATTGAATTTTGCCAGCACAGCTTTTACAACAACCTGACTAAAAAGCAGCGCGGCTTGCCGGAGATTTACTTTGCCGGTACCAATATTTCAGGCACTTACCTGACGCAGTTGATGGATGTCATTGGCGATCGAGATTTTTCGGTTAACGTCATTTCAAAATCGGGCACAACCACCGAGCCCGCCATTGCGTTCCGAATTTTCAAGCAAAAACTGGAGGAGAAATACGGTGTCGCGGGCGCGCAAACGCGCATCTACGCGACTACCGACAAGGCACGCGGTGCGCTGAAAACCCTCGCGACCCAGAAAGGCTACGAAACCTTTGTCGTACCGGACGATGTAGGCGGTCGCTTCTCTGTGCTAACTGCCGTCGGTCTATTGCCTATTGCTGTTGCAGGCATCAGTATTGATGATTTGATGCGTGGCGCTGCTGATGGCGTGGAATTGTGCCAAAAGCCTTTTGCGGAAAATCCCTGCTTGCAATACGCTGCGATGCGCAACCTGCTGCACCGCAAAGGAAAAGACATCGAATTGCTGGTGAACTACGAGCCCCGCTGCCATTACATCGCTGAATGGTGGAAACAACTCTTCGGAGAAAGCGAAGGTAAAGATGGCAAGGGCATTTTCCCGGCTGCCGTCGATTTTACCTGCGACTTGCATTCCATGGGCCAGTACATCCAGGATGGGCAACGCTTTTTGTTTGAAACCGTGTTGGAAATTGAAAGCCCGCAGTACGACCTTTCCATGTTCCAAACCGACGACGACCTTGATGGCTTGAATTACCTATCAGGAAAAACACTGGACTACATCAACAAAAAAGCTGCCGAGGGTACACGTATGGCCCATGTCGATGGTGGCGTACCAAACTTGACCATTCGCATCCCCGAGGCTTCGGCTTATTATTTAGGGCAATTGTTTTTCTTTTTTGAAAAGGCCTGCGCGGTGAGCGGGTACATGCTGGGCGTCAATCCTTTTGACCAGCCGGGCGTGGAAGCGTACAAGAAAAATATGTTTGCGTTGTTGGGAAAAAAGTGAGCAACGCTTGTATATTTGAAAAAAACATTTACTTTTAGTGAATGAAAAACCCTATTGAAATCAAGGCTCTTGCATTGGAACGACTTGGTGAAGCCGAAATCTTGTATCAAAATAAGAAGTTCGATGGTGCGTTTTATTTGGCAGGGTATAGTGCTGAATTAATGTTAAAAGCGAAAATTTGTATTCGAATGGGTGTTCCAAATTTGTTCGACGAAGACGATAAGGTACTCAAATCAATTCCTGGAATCAGCGAAATCAGAAAGTCCATTAAAACTCATAATCTCATTGTTTTACTTATTTTGAGTGGGTTAAAAGAAAAATTCGATGCAGATAAAAGCACGAATCAGCACCTTTTCAAAGCCAACTCTTTACTTTTTAGTAATTGGAATGAGAATAGTCGTTATAAACCTTGTGGATTTATGAAATCAACTGTTGTGCATACGCTCATTCTTTTATTAAAAGATGAAAATGGACTATTACAATGGATCAAACAGAATTAACAAATAAGTTACAGCCCTTCATTGCGGCTTGTGAAAAACAAGGATACCCACTAAAAGACCTTTGCCTTGAAGAGGCTTACCCTGGTGTAGCTTCTTCCTCATTTATTGTAAAGGTAGTAGCTTTATGGGTTGACGACTTAGGCTCATGTAGTGAGGCATTGGATATCCTATTGGCAATTCTTTGGGAAACAGTAAACGAGCAGACAAGAAGACATATTTTTGCGCTATACATACTTGATGACCAAGATTTACTACATTGTATATCTCCATCGTTGGTAGAACACGCGGAAGCTGCTGCTGTCTCATAGGGATTGCCAACTCCTATGGCTATGACGGGGTTGCCAAATAAGGCTGGGAAATAAACACCCTCAAAAAAAGACACCCAACTCATTGTTGATCAACAAGTTGGGTGTCTTTTTTTGAAAGTGCCAAATTACTGCATCTTACTCAAGCGAACCCCGCCCCACTGCTGACCATCGGTCAAACGCAGGATATATGTTCCATTGGGTAAGTCCTGTAAATCAAGCGTCGTCGTGAACTGCCCGCCATTGGGCGCAAAATTCAAGGAACGCAGCAAACGGCCGGCGCCATCGAATACTTCCGCACGCAAAACAGCTGGTGCATGTTGCATGGTCAGTTGGAATAAACCACTGCCTGGATTCGGCGACACCGTCAATCCCCAAACTTCAGTAGGCTCAATAACAGCGCTGGTCATCGCTACCAGGGTAGCGGTGCAGCCGTTGGCATCGGTTGCCACCACGGTGTAGGTCGAGCCAGCGTTCAAACCACTGAAGATGCCGCTCGATTGCAATGGGCCATTATTAAGGCTGTACTGGTAGGGCATAATACCGCCAGTTGCTACAGCCGTAATGATGCTGCCCGTGGAAGTAGCTGTTACCACGACAGGCGTTGGTGCCGTAATCGTAAAGGTTCCGTTTACCTGGCCGCCTTCAGAATCACGAATGATTACCGTGTATGGGCCAGCACTTAGTCCTATGAATAGGTTGCTGGATTGAAACACGCCTCCGTTTACACTGTATTGGTAAGGCGGAATACCCCCCGTGGAATTTATGGCAATAGTGCCGTTTCCTGCACCAAAACAGGTAACATTTGAAATGACGGACGACCATGACAGTGGCGGCACGTTTACCGTGAAGCTTGTCGTGCCTGTGCAGCCATTCGCGTCGGTAACTACCAGAGCGTAGGTTCCGTTTGGCAGGTTTTGCAAATCAATGTTTGGCGCATTGGTGGTGTAAGCGTAAGGTGTTGTGCCGCCAGAGAAGGTAGCTGTGCCGTCATTTAATACTACGGTTATGCTTGCAACAACCTGTGTTGGCTGTCCAATGCTGAGCATGGACATTACTTCGGTTCCAAATGCGTCGCGCACCGTTACGGTATAAGCACCTGCTGCAAGTCCAGCAAAAACATTGCTTGCCTGGAACATGCCGTTGTTGAGCTTGTATTGATATGGTGGAATACCACCAGTAACAGTGGCTGTGATGCTGCCATCGGCAGCGCCAAAACAGTTGAGCGTCGCGGTGCCAGCCGCAGTGAGCGCCAAAGTGGGCACATCAACCGTCACCATTACCGTATTTGTACAACCGTTCGCATCGCGCACGGTCAAGGTGTAATTGCCATTGGCAAGCGCAGGGAAAATATTGGATGATTGGAACATACCGCCATTCTGGCTATATTGCAAAGCTCCCGTACCACCAGAAGCCGTCACGGTCACCACATTCAGCGCGGCACTTGCCGAAGCTAAGATGGCTGATGGCTCGTCCAAAACAATGGGCGTAGTTTCAGCAGTGAAGCCCGAACCGTCTGTGACAACGACTGTATAGGTGCCAGCAACCAGGCCCATGAAAATATTGCTTGATTGTGGCATGCCGCCGTTTATGCTGTAGGTAAATGGACTTTGGCCGCCGCCAACGTTGACAGCAATAACACCGGTAGCTGCTCCTGCACACTTTATGGTAGTTTGGATGTTGGAGGTGATAAGCAGTGTGTTAAATGCAACAATCACTTCAGTAGTAGCCGTACAGCCATTTTCGTCTTGTACCGTGACGGTGTACACGCCGTTAGCCACACCAACAAACATATTGTCGGTCTGGAAATCAACACCATTTATACTGTATTCAAATATGCCAGTACCGCCAGCAGCAGTTACCGTAACTTCTTGGCCAACAGCAGCAGCGCTCATCGTAATTACAATGGCATCAGCAATAACCACTTCGTTGGCAGAAATGGTGAAGCCAAATTGGCCAGTCACCACAACGGTGTAGGTTCCGGCAGCTAATCCGCTAAACACGTTGGAACTTTGGGCCATGCCACCATTGAGGCTGTACAGGTACATGTTGTCCAATCCGCTGGCATCCACGGTGATTTCGCCACCCGTACCATTAAAACAAAGCACATTAGCAGTCTGAACCGCTGTTGCCGCCAGGTTATTTTGAACAACGTTGATGTTGAAAATACCATCGTGAATCCAGGCGAAGTTATTCGCGTCCAGCACATCAAAGTGGAAATTATCTGTAGCGGAAGGATCGCCATTGTTGGTGTAGACAAGCAACCCGGCATTGATGTCAGCCTGGGTAAATACAGCGCCAATAACAAGCGGTGCGCCATTCAACATAATCACCCCGAATGCTGGTAAGCTTGTAACAATGTATTGTCCCTGAAGGCTCGTACCTGTAGTTGTTACTTCCAAAAGGGCCGTCACAATATCGCCGCTTCCATTTGCAGGGACCGATAATGGGTTGTTGGCCAACATGCTGCCGCTGGGGATTGAAGCAGGAAAACACAATGAAATGCTCCAGGCAGTAAGTGAACCTCCGTCTTCAGCGAAATTATCGGTAACCAGCAGTTTCCAGGTGCCTTGGGCATTTTTACCATTCAAAACAGCCAGTGATTCACTAGGCTGGAAAGTGCCAAACAGGGAGGGCGGCGTTCCGTTGCATTG
>JBBRWA010000249.1:0-9194 GCA_038246345.1 Chitinophagales bacterium | reverse complement strand
GTGGGGAGTGGGGAGTGGGGAGTGGGGAGTGGGGAGTGGGGAGTGGGGAGTGCGGAGTGCGGAGTGCGGAGTGCGGAGTGGGGAGTGGGGAGTGCGGATTATTTTGGCTTGGCGGTTAAACTGGCCCAAACCGAATATTTTTTGCCAAAGCTGCCAGCGAAAAATACCAGAGGCTCCAACAAATGATGTGCTTATTCCGCAATCCGCAATCAGCAATCCGCAATTTCATAGGGGTTTACCCGGAATCTTGGTTGTTCATCTGAAATTAATGTGAAATAAAATTTTCAATCTTTCAATTTTGGATAAAAATCCGCTAAAACATGCGTAATTTTGCCCGCTTTAATGCAATAGCCCCAACTTGCCGATCATTATACCCCACCCCAATTTCGACTTGCCTCACTTTCTAAACAGACCGTTGTGTTCAATTTTCTAAAATTTTTCAAGCAGGAATTAGCAGTAGACTTAGGCACCGCAAATACGCTCATCATGGTTGACGATGTGGTCGTGGTAGATGAGCCCTCCATTATAGCCATTGACCGTCGTACCGGATTAACCATTGCAACTGGGCACCGTGCCATGCAAATGCACGAAAAAACCCACGAAAACATAAAAACTATACGCCCGCTCAAAGACGGCGTTATTGCCGATTTTCAGGCTGCCGAGGCCATGATTCAGAGCATGATCAAAATGGTGGGGCGGCGCAACAACTTTTTCAGCCACCTGAAAATGGTGATTTGTATCCCCAGCGGTATCACAGAAGTAGAAAAACGTGCCGTATTTGATTCTGCCGATCACGTTGACAGTAAAGAAACCTATTTGATTCATGAGCCGATGGCTGCAGCCTTGGGTATTGGATTAAATGTAGAAGAACCTATTGGCAACATGATTATTGATATTGGCGGTGGTACCACTGAAATCGCGGTAATTGCTTTGTCGGGAATCGTATGTGACCAAAGTATTCGCATTGCTGGTGACGAACTCACCAATGATATTATGAATTACCTGAAGCGCGAGCACAATATTCTAATTGGCGAGCGCACAGCCGAGCAAGTAAAGATACATGTAGGTTCTGCGTTGCACGAATTAGAGAACCCGCCGCCAGATTTCCCGGTAAATGGTCGCGATTTGATGACGGGCATTCCAAAACAAATCAAAATCAGTTATCAGGAAGTAGCTTATGCGCTCGATAAAAGCATCAGCAAAATTGAAGATGCAGTATTGAAAGCACTGGAGCTTACACCACCGGAACTTGCTTCCGACATTTACAAAACCGGACTTTACCTCACTGGAGGTGGCGCTTTGTTGCGTGGTTTGGATAAGCGCTTAGAGGCAAAAACAAAACTTCAGGTTCAAGTTGCAGATGATCCACTCCGTGCCGTTGTGCGTGGCACAGGCCTGGCATTAAAGCACTCAGATAGGTACTCTTTCCTGATTGATCGCAAAAGCGTATAATTTTGAGTGGTGAGATATGAGTGATGAGTGATGAGTAGGCACGACACTCGTGCTTTGGCTAGAATTTAGTTTTTCAGCACTCTTATCACAGAATTATCCTTATTGAAGGGGTTTCAGCGTTTAGGTGCTGAAACACCTTATAAAAAGTTAATCGGATATTGTGCAATACTCATAACTCATAACTCATAACTCTTTAAATGGGTCGGCTATTTCAACTCCTGCTCCGAAATGGGGGCTTTGTTACCTGGATATTTGTGGAGTTGTTTTGCTTCGTCGCTATAGTGCAGTACAACAACACACAAGGAGCCGTATGGGCCAACACGACGGAGATATTTGGTGGTAGAATACTCGAAAAAAGGCAAAATATCTCCGACTATTTTAGTTTGAGCGAGCGTATTGACAGCCTGAACCATGTCATGGACAGCCTGCAATCGCGCCTTGCCAATGCCCGTGTGATGCAGGTTTCAGTTCGGGACACGCATTTTTTGGTCTCGTATGATTCGCTGTCACTGCGTGACTCCATCCGGCACAAAACGATTCGGCCAGAATACGAATTTATTACCGCCAAAGTGATCGGCAATTCCATCACCAGCGCCAACAACTGGCTCATTATCAACCGTGGAAGCAATGATTTGGTGGCACCACACATGGCTGTAGTAAGCGCAAATGGGATTGTGGGCATCATAAGACACGTTAGCCCCAACTTTTCCATCGCAATGTCGGCACTGCACCGCCAAACAAAAATTACGGCCGCGCTTCAAAAACAAAAAACATTCGGTTCGTTGGTGTGGGAAGGCGGCGACCCGCAAGTAATGATCTTGAAAGACATCTCCAAACACTTTGAAGATGTGATCAAACCTGGCGACCCTGTGGTAACAAGTGGTTACTCCGTCATGTTTCCCAAAGACATCCCGGTTGGGAAGGTGCTGAGCAAAGCAACACCCGACCCAGAAAACCCCCACTTTTTAGTCGTCAAGGTCCAATTGAGCCAGGACATGTCAGATTTAAATGACGTTTCCATTGTCCGCAATCTATATTCTGTTGAAATAGATAGCCTGAAAGCAAAAGTAAAACAATGAACAGCAGCATACTCCCCATCATTTGGCGCTTTTTAGGTCTTGTGGCCGTTCAAGGCCTTCTGTTGAAGCAGATGGGTATGGCGGTCGATTTGACCTATTTCAATGTGTTGCTTTACCCGCTATTTATCCTGTTATTACCCTTGCAAATGCCCGCGCCGTATGTGGTGTTGCTTGGGGCGCTGATTGGCGGAGCTGTTGATGTTTTTTACGCTTCCCCGGGAGTCCATGCGAGCGCAGGTGCTTTTTCAGGATTTATGCGCGGCGTAGTTATTGGTATGTTTTCCCCCAAAGGTGGGTTTTCATCAAAAGAGCTTATTTTTTCACCAGCACATGTTTCCTGGCCCACCTACCTGAGGGGTGCAGCCATCTTTTTTTTCCTGCACCTTTTCTGGTATTTTTCGGTAGATGCTTTCACATTTGTCTATTTTGGGTCAATTATTGGCCGAACCGCCGCATCCTGGGGATTAACCATGATATTTGTGGTACTTTACGGCGCTATGTTTAATCCCAAGAATTGAGGTTTCAGGTTTCAAAGGGTTTCAGGTTTCAGGTTTACGCGATTGGTTCGTATCCTTGAAACTGCATACCAAAATCAATAACAGATCGCGTAAACCTGAAACCTTGAAACCTGAAACTTGAAACCTTTTTTAAAGTATGAAATCCGGTTTAGATCTTCAAAAAAATATCCAGCTTGTGTTCCTGATTTGTGCCATTATCCTAGTGGCCAAAGCAGCGCACCTACAGATATTTGACGATTCCTTCCGTCGCCGGGCAGATGCAACCGCTATTGAAAATCTGACGGTGTACCCACCGAGAGGTCTGGTGTATGACCGCAATGGCGAACTTATCATCAACAATGAAGCGACTTACGACCTCATGGTCACCTACAACCAGGTGAACCAGAAAACCATGGATATTGCCAAGTTCTGTGGCACATTGAACATTACAGAAGAGGAATTCAGGCTGTACTTGAAGAAAGATTTTAGCAGTGGAAAGTTTTCCCGGTCGGTGCCCTTCGTTTTTATGAAAAAACTAGCGCCACACACTTATGCCCGCTTGCAAGAAAGCTTGTATGAATTCCCTGGCTTTTTTGTGCAGGTGCGCAATATCCGGGGCTACCCACACAGTGTTGGCGCGCATGTGCTGGGATATATCAACGAGGTCGACCCGCGCGACATCGCGCGAAGCAATGGCATGTATGAAACAGGCGACTATATTGGTGCTGCAGGGCTTGAGGCTGAGTACGAAGATTATTTAAGGGGAAAAAAAGGGGTAACCGCCTTGCTTCGCGACAACTTAGGTCGTATTGTCGGTAAATACCAAAATGGGGAGCTTGACACCGCTGCCATTGCTGGCCATGACCTGATATCGTCCATTGATATTCGCCTACAGGAATATGGCGAATACCTGATGCAAAACAAAACAGGTAGTGTTGTGGCCATTGACCCAAAAACAGGCCAAATACTTTGTATGATCAGTGGGCCTACCTACGATCCTAATTTGTTGGTAATGACCCAGGAGCGCGGCCAGGAATTCAGCCGTCTGCTAACCCACCCGCTCAAGTATTTTTTTGACCGAACGGTCATGGCCAAATACCCTCCCGGTTCCATTTTTAAACCTGCTGTTTCCCTCGCAGGCATGCAGCAGGGCGTCATCCAACCGGATGGTGGATTCAATTGCAGCGGCGGTTATTTTTATGCTGGCAGGTTGTATAAATGCCACCACAGCGGCCACCTCAATGGTGTTGTAGATGCCATAGCGCAATCTTGCAACACTTACTACATGAACAAATACCGAGACATCATCGACCAATTTGGGTACTCAAATCCCCAACAAGGGCTTGATAATTTCAATGGTTACCTGGCAGAGTTTGGCTTTGGCCAAAAGTTGGGCATCGACTATCCCAATGAAAGCCCGGGCGGGTTTCCTACGTCAGCTTACTACGACAAGCTCTACCCCAAAAGACTGGGTGGATGGCATTCTCCTACTATAATGTCTTGCGGTATTGGCCAGGGAGAATTGCAGTTAACTACCTTGCAAATGGCCAATTTCGCAGCCTGTATTGCCAACCGTGGCTATTGGTATGCACCGCACTTGGCCATGAAATTCAAAGATGGCACACCCATACCGGATCGTTTTTTTGTGAAACACGAAGTTCATGTAGATAGACGGCACTTTGATACCGTGGTGGAAGGTATGTCCCAATGTGTTATTCGCGGCACTGCGCGTATCGCCCAGGTTCCGGGTGTTGATGTTTGTGGAAAAACAGGCACCAGCCAAAACCCTCATGGCGATGATCACTCGGTGTTTTTTGCGTTTGCGCCAAAAGACAACCCCCAAATTGCCATTGCCGTATATGTAGAGAATGCCGGCTGGGGCGCTTCTTATGCAGCGCCGATCGCTGGCCTTATGATCGAGCATTTCTTAAACGACACCATATCCACGGCCCGTAAACCTATAGAGGACAGAATGGCGGCGGCGAACCTGATCGAAAAGTTTCTGGCGAACAAAGAAACGGCAAAAGTCAAATTAAAGGCGCCTGCCCCCAAGCGCGACAGCCTGCCCAATCCAGAGGATGTTCCAACCGATCAGCCCGTTGGCACCAACCCTGTCGGCCAGTCAGAAACCAAGGGCCAAAGGAAAAAGGAATAAGTGCCTGCACACTTTGCCATAGGGTCTGTTCGTTTGGGCATAAAAAAACAGCACATGACCATCCGCTCCTTCCATCTCATTGCTTCCATGGCACTTGTTGCCTTCGCCTTTTCAAATTGTAAAAAAGAGGCCAGCACAGATCCCGCATCGCTTGCGTTCAAGTTCAAATTTGATGCAACACAAGTGCGTCTGAACAACATCGGACTGCCTTCTACCATTCCCGCAGGCAACGCGGCACAAACGCCCGAATTCCATGAAATGAGCGTCCACTACATTGAACTGGCATCTGGCGCGCTCACCCCGCTTGGCAACGGCGCCATCGTTTACCATGCCACCGAAACCAGCAAAGGCGGTGAAACAGCCGTAGATTTTGACCAGGCTGCCAAAGGCGCTGAGGGTGAAGCATTTACCAAAATAAGCTTAAAAAACGTCCCTCCCGGCACTTACGAGTGGTTGCGTGCCAGCGTGACGTACCAAAACTACGATGTGACATTCAACATCAACAGCGTGCCAGGGGCGGGAGATTTGCTGAATCAGAAAGGAACCATTGCATCCTTTGTTGGCTTCAATACCTATTTGACCACCGTAAAGCCCAGAGAAAAAAGCATCGCGGTGAATAATGATAAAAAGCAGGGGTTCTGGGCGTTTGAAACCAACCTGAGCGCACCTTACAATGCTTACAGTCAGGTGTATTCCGGCGATGCTCCGGCTGGCGCTACCACGGTAGTCAATCCACTGTTTGCCAGCAGCCCCATTCCCGCAGGTTCTTGTGTCGTAACCGGTAAATTTGCACAACCCCTGGTCATCACCGGCAATGAAACCGGAGACATCACCGTGACCCTGTCATTTTCCATCAATAAAAGTTTTGAATGGAAAGACACGAATGGAAATGGCAAACTTGATTTCTATGCAGATGGGGTAACGCCCTCGGAGCAGATTGTGGACATGGGTTTGCGGGGGCTGACACCGAGCTGGAAGTAGTGCCTAGTGCTGAGTCCACCAGTTGGCGTATGAATCTGGCGGCCATATTTTCCACGCATCTTCGCTGCTCGTCGGTTAATCCCGAACGCTTTCGGGATCGCCATTTTACCCGCCATAGCCTTGGCGAAGGAGGGTATCGCGCCTTAATGAGTGAAAAATCTGCCTTCGCATATTCATACGCCAACTAGGTGGGCTCGGCACTAGGCTGCGTTCGTGCGTTTGCCCTGGGAGTGCCTCCTACCCGACTTTACTCAAAAGTTAACCAACTCAATTTCAAAAATAAGTACAGAGTTGGCTGGAATATCGCCCGTTTCGTATGGTCCGTAGCCAATATTAGAAGGGACAAAAAAGGTGCCTTTGCCGCCCTTTTTCAGGAGTGGGATGCCTTCTATCCAGCCGTCAATAAGGTTTTTAAGGGGGAAAGTTGCTGTTTCATCGCCCTGGGTTTGATCAAAAACCCGTCCTTTGAGGCAGTAGCCTTTGTACCGCACGGTCACTGTGGAATTAATATTTGGATGCCCACCCGTACCTTCCTGGGTAATAATGTAGTGCAGACCCGAAGCCGTTGAGGTGGCCGTCAGGTTATTGTCGGCCAGGTATTGTTCGATTCTCTCTGTATCACTCAGATTGTTGTCTGGATTGCAGCGATTTTTATCGCAGGAAAACAGGGTAAGGCCAGTGAAGGCCAGGAGCATAATAAGGTAGCGCATGTTGTTGTAATTTTTGAGGGGCGAAGGTAGGAATTGTACCCATAAATAACGTGAATTTGGGCCTTTCGAAAATGCCATCAATACGCAATTCTGGTAAAAACTTAAGTTGTTCAAAGCTAAATACTATCAAAAACCCACGTTAGAGATGTCCACCTTCGCTGATCGCATCATAGCATTTAATCAAAATCTTTCTTTCACGGGCACCTTGCCCGCTGGGATTGAAATCATGAATCCATTTCGCGACACCGCCAATGTGCTGGAAATATCGTCAAAATTTTACCGCAAATACTACAATGACCACTTAACGCGTCACCTCATTCTGGGTATAAATCCCGGACGATTTGGAGCCGGGCTTACAGGGATACCCTTTACGGATCCGAAGCGATTGGAAGAAAAATGCGGTATTGAGTTTCCAGGGCAAAAGACGCATGAACCTTCATCTGTGTTCGTATATGAAGTTATTGAAGCGTTTGGAGGGCCCGAATCTTTTTGCCAGCGCTTTTACATCAACGCTGTTTGCCCATTGGGTTTTGTCAAAAAAACTGAAAAAGCAGCAGTCAATTACAACTACTACGACAGTCGAGAGTTGACAGCCACCATGAAGTCATTCATCATTGCCAGCATCCGGCAGCAAATTGCTTTGGGCGTACAAACAGACATTTGTTTTTGCCTTGGAACCAGCCAAAATTTCCGTTTTTTGGTTAAGCTAAACCAGGAGCATGCATTTTTTGGCCGTGTCATTCCGTTAGATCACCCGCGTTTTGTCATGCAGTACAAGTCAAAAACCAAGCAAACTTATATTGATCGCTATTTGAAAGCCTTTTGTGCGGTTAAAAAAATCCATGTTCCATGAAAAAAATCAATGTAGCCATCATCGGCTTCGGTTTATCCGGCCGATACCTCCAATCCCCATTTTTTGAAACCAACCCCGATTTCCAGCTCAAAATGGTGGTGACGAGCCAGCAAGCCTTGCAGGAAACCTACCCGCATGTGACAAGGGCGGACAGCCTCTCCGATGTTCTTACGGATGCATCCATTGACCTGGTAAGCATTTCATCGCCCAATAACACCCATTTCGATTATGCGCGGCAAAGCCTGTTGGCGGGCAAGCATGTTTTGGTGGAAAAGCCTTTCACGGTTACCGTAGCAGAAGCGGAGACACTCGTAAGCCTTGCAGCAGCCCAGAAGCGTCACCTTTTCGTGTTCCAAAATCGGCGTTTTGACAGTGATTTTTTGACCGTCAAAAAAGTGATAGAAAGTGGAAGTTTGGGGGATTTGTTGCGTTATGAAGCCCGATTCGATCGGTTTAAACCCTTGCTCAATGTAAAAAAATGGAAGGAAACTTCGGCTGCTGGCAACGGCATCTTGTATGACCTTGGTGCGCACCTGATCGACCAAAGCATCGGCTTGTTTGGGGCACCGCAGGCCGTTTGGGGGGAGATATACACCCAGCGGGAAGGCTCGTCCATTGAAGATGCCTTTGATTTGAGGCTTGACTATGGCAAGTTGAAGGTCCAGCTTTCTGCCAGTTTATTGATGCGGGAACCAACGCCGCGCTATTTGGTGCAGGGCACGAAAGGCACTTTTGTCAAATATGGAATTGATGTGCAGGAGGATCATCTAAAGGCGGGTATGTTGCCAGGGGATCCTGGTTTTGGCATTGAGTCGGCTGATTTTCAGGGGAGGGTAAATACGGAAATCGAGGGCTTGGGCTTTCGGGGGAAAGTTGAGACCCTGCCTGGGAATTGGCAGTTGTTGTTTCAGAATATTGCGGATGTGCTGTTGCGGGATGGGGAGGCGTTGATCCGATTGGAGGAGGTTTTGGGGCAGATGCGGGTGATTGAGGGGGTTGTTTCGGCTTAACGTGGGCATGGGCGAAGGCACGACGCTCAGGAGTGTGGGCGATTTTTATTTATCGGGTCAGGCTTTCGGCTAAATCTATCTCGAGCATTGCCGACGTCGCAGCGTTTAGTGGCCATTGGCGGCAGTGCATAGAAAGTGGCGATATTATTATAGCTTTTCTATTTCCTCTTTAGCCAGGCCGGTAAACTGAATTATGTTCTCTATCGGTTCATCTCCCATTTTCATTTGGCGGGCGATTCCAATATTGTATTCTTTCTTTGCTAATGCTTTTCCCTCCTCGAACGCGGTATCCACCATGTTTTTCAAATCGCGGTAATATTTCAGGCTCGCTTCATATTTATGTTTTTCATCCGGCGTAAGATTAGCGATCTCGGGAGCTTCGAATAGTTTCTGAAAAACCGGATGGTGAAGTTCCCGTGGTTGGATTTGCAAATAGGGAAGTTGTTGCAATATGTAC
>JBBRWA010000248.1:0-9228 GCA_038246345.1 Chitinophagales bacterium | reverse complement strand
TTTCAACAGCACCGCGATCAGCAATGTAAATCCAATAAGCGAAGAGCCGCCGTAGCTGAAAAAGGGCAAAGGAATCCCAATAGTGGGCAATAGACCCATGGTCATGCCTACGTTTACAATAAAGTGCACAAATATAATTCCTGCCACGCTGTAAGCATAGATGCGGGAGAAATTAGATCGCTGTCGTTCAGCGATAATGGTTATACGTACAAGAAGCCATAAAAACAAAGCAATCAAAGATGCTGTGCCAATGAAGCCGTGTTCTTCACCAACCGTACAAAAAATATAGTCGGTACTTTGTTTTGGCACGTATTTCAGCTTGGTCATGTTTCCCTGCAAGGGGCCTTTTCCAAAGAATCCCCCTGCGCCAATGGCCATTTTGGAGTGAATCAAGTTGTAGCCGGACCCGCGGGCATTGGCCTCCGCTTCACCCGGACGCAGCCATATCTTGATACGCGTTTGTTGGTGCGGCGCTAAGATGGAATAGCAGGCGAAGTTGGCGGCAAATACCATCGTGCCAGCAAGTCCAAGCATGATAACCCATACCTGCATTTGCCGTTGTATGATGTTGTTCTTTTTTAAATAATTGGGCAAAAAAGCAGCTAAAAAGAATATCAAATGCGGCACCAGAACATATAAATGCGGGTTTGAAACCTGTTCTGGGCTAATATGATTCGTCTCCAAAAACCAGCTTACAATTTCTGGCCAAAAATAGGTGACTGGAAAAAGCAGGGCAAATGCAGCCCACCAAGGCCTTTTTTCACCCTTGAAACGGGCGATGAGCAAGTAGTTGACAATGGCAATCAAAAAGGCTACTACATAAGCGGGCTGATCGAACATCAGGCCCAAAATCACCAAAGCCGCCGTACTAAAGCCCAAGATATACCAGGAACCCGTCAAGCCTTCGCGGTATAATACCAACATGAAAGAGAAAAAAACCAGGGCAGAACCTGTATCGCTTTGCAGCATGATCATCGCCACGGGAAGCAAAAATATCAGCACGGCAATGATGCGTGTACGCCATTCCCGTAAATCAACACCCGTAGAGCTCAGGTACCCGGCCATGGCCAGACAAGTGCCAAACTTGGCCAATTCGGAAGGCTGAAAGGTAAATCCGCCAAACTGATACCAAGCTTGTGCGCCATTTACCTCCCGACCAAAAATCAAGGTGCCGGGCAACAGCAACAGCGTAATAATATAAATAGGCAAGGCAAATGTCCGCCAAATCGTCCAGTCGGTGAGCAAGATCACGAAAATGAACGCGAAGCAAAACACGATAAAAAATAACTGCTTGCCCGCCAACGTACTCAAGTCAAGAAAAGAATATGGCGTGTCGGGATTGTACGTCACCGAATAGATCATAAACCACCCCAAAGATGTCAACGCAATGTAGATGCCAAGTAGTCGGCGGTCTATTTCTTGCAGTTTGAGTGATGATTGCTGAGTCGACAAGGGAGAGATGAGCGATGAATGATGAGCGATGAGAGATGAGTGGGCTACTGTTCCAGGAAGTCGCGGGGGTGTATAGCGGCATCCTTGGTGGGATAGGCGCCTGGCCAGCCGCGGAGTTCCGGGATAAATGCCAAGGCCTCTTGTTTGCTGCGAAAGGCACCAACACGCAATTTGTAATACGGCGGTTCGTGTACCCATTCTGCCGATACCTCAGGATATTCAGTCCGAAACTTGTTTCTGCCTGATTCTACCTGCAAACGATCCGTTGAAGCCATGATCTGTACCCGCCACCCGTCTATTTTGGATACTGCACGGTTGTTGTTGGTCCAGGATTTGTACAGCAGGGTGATTTTCGGGTCTTCATTGACCTGAACCTCCTGCGCCGAAAGCCGAAACATCAAGCAGGCAAAAGTGAGAAACAGTATAAGTTTTTTCATTAGCAAGGCAAAGGTAAGGAATTCGTTGTTCGTTGATAGAGTTGTTCGTTGATAGTTGTTCGTTGATAGTTGTTCGTTCACATTCGCTCAAATTTTGTTTGGCGGTCGGGCATCGGGGCGACCACGAGGGTCGCCCATACGAACACCGCCGCAGGGGCGCCCCTTGTGGTCGCCCTGATGTATGGCCAACCCGTAATGTGCAGCCAATTTAGAATCAGGCGAACAAAAATAGCGTTACACCACCTTCTCTGGCCAAGTTAGGCTCAGTCACCCAAACGCTCGGAAACGAACAACGAACAACTATCAACGAACAACCAAACTAATCATTGATCCAAAGATCCGACGTTGCCACTGGCGCTGACACCCCACCATTGATCACATGTTCCTGCTGGTCGATGCCTTCCTGGTGAATTGCTTCCAGAAACATATCGACAAACTGTTGGCTGAGCTCGTTTTTCTCGGCCCTGCGGCGGCAGGCATCAGCCAGCGCCCGCCAGCGTTCTGGCTGAAAAATAGCGATGTTTTTATCTTTTTTCACGTAGCCAATATCGCGCACCAGCCGCATGCGCTGGGCGATGAGGTGTATGATTTCCTCATCTAATTCATCAATTTGCTGGCGGAAATTTTCAATACTTGATTGATAGCTTGGGTCGTCGGAACTGATGCTGCGACGCACCAAAGAACCGATCATTTCTCCAAATTGAACTGGGGTGATTTGTTGTGCAGCATCACTCCAAGCAGTGTCAGGCGTAGGGTGCACCTCCACCATCAGGCCGTCGAAATTCAACTCGTAAGCTTTTTGCGCCGTTTCTGCTAGAATATCGCGGCGGCCACAGATATGGGAAATATCGCAAATCACCTCCAGGTCAGGAAACTCCTGCATCAGGTCGATGGCCATTTGCCAACGCGGCACATTTCGGTATTTAGAGTCGCCATAAGTAGAAAACCCGCGATGTATCGCGGCAATGCGCCGTACACCTGCTTTGTGCAAACGCTCAATGGCCCCTACCCAAAGTTTGTAATCCGGGTTGACCGGGTTTTTGATGATAACTGGAATATCAGTGCCGGCCATCGCATCGGCTATTTCTTGCACCGAAAACGGATTTACAGTGGTACGGGCACCAATCCAGAAAACGTCGATGCCGTATTTAAGGCATTCGTATACGTGCTGGGCCGTGGCAACCTCCGTGGTGACCTTCATGCCCGTCTCTTGTTTCACCCGTTTTAACCAGGGAAGCCCTTTTGAGCCAATACCTTCAAATGCACCTGGTCGGGTGCGTGGCTTCCATATACCTGCGCGGTAAAGATCAATGCCTTGATCTTTTAATCCGTGCGCGGTGGTAAGTACTTGTTCTTCCGTTTCCGCTGAACAAGGGCCTGCAATGAGAATTGGGCGTTTTTGGGCGTTGAATATGGGTTGGAATTCCATGCTGGATACTTTACCCGCCGAAGCTTTCCTGCCTTTGTTAAAACTACTGCAGGTAAAAGCAAAGGAGGGTTGATGGTAGATGGTTCCCGCCTTCACCGAGGATATTGCGGGTTAAAAGGTGACCCAATAAAGGGGGCACTGGAGGGTAACAAAAATAGCCTTCGTTGGTTTTCGGCACAAAGGTGTGCATTCTTTATACTACTCTTTTTACGATCGTGCTACTTTTGCAGGATTAATCAAACAAACGATGGCAGCAAAAAGTAAATCAAGCAACCGATCCGCCAAGCGCGTACCCGTTGAAAAGAAGGCAGAAAGAGCCTCTGTAGTATCCACCAGCACGTTTTCGTCCGGTTTTTGGATCGAACACTGGATCCCGGCAGCTTGCCTTATGGCCCTGTCCATAGCACTTTATTTCATCGGTGTGAAGTACGGATATGTGCTCGACGATGAAATGACTTTCTGGAAAAACGACTATGTTAAGGATGGTTTTGGTGGTTTGCGCAAAATTTTTGCGTCCGATAGTTTCATGGGTTATTTCAAAGAACAAAAATTCTTGCTGGAAGGTGGCCGCTACCGTCCCTTGTCATTGGCAACGTTTGCCATAGAGGTGGGTATGTTCGGCGAAGGCCATAGTACCATAAGCCACAGCATCAACATCCTTCTATATGGCCTGACGGGTATCTTCCTATACCGTATTTTACTGGGTTTGTTTCCTGTTAACGAAGGCGGACGCTGGTATTTCAGCCTTCCTTTTATTACTGCAGCTGTATTCGTCCTGCACCCACTGCACGTTGAGTGTGTTGCCAATATCAAGGGCCGCGACGAAATTTTGGCGCTGCTTGGAGGACTTGCGGCACTATGGGCTACTTTAAAATATTTTGACACCAATAAAGGTTTGTGGTTGTTTGCTTCCGCGGTCTTTTTGCTCCTGGGAATGCTCGCAAAAGAAAACACCATCACTTTCCTGGCGGTTATTCCACTTACCGTGGCGCTGTTTACCAAGGTGTCTACCTCTAGGGCTATAAGTGCTGCGCTGCCATTGCTGGCTGCGGTATTGCTCTTTATTTATATCCGCTACAATGCCTTGGGCTACATGCTCAACCATGGCCAGACGAATACAGATATCATGAACAATCCGTTCCTCGAAATGACCGGATCTGAGAAATACGCCACCATTTTTCTGACCTTGGGCTGGTATGTGAAATTACTGTTTGTCCCGTATCCGCTTACCATCGACTACTATCCTTACCACGTGCCAAAAGTGGGTTGGAGCGATTGGAGAGCTTTGGTTTCGCTGGCGGGTTACTTGATTATGGGTGTTTGGGCGCTGCTCAATCTGCGAAAGAAAAGCATTCCAGCATACTGCATTTTGTTTTACCTCATCACCTTGAGTATTGTAAGCAATTTGTTTGTTTCGGTCGGCACTTTTATGAATGAAAGGTTTGTCTACATGCCTTCTGTAGCGTTCTGTTTGTTGGTAGGTTGGTTTTTTGCCCGAAAATTACCCGAATGGTTAAAAGAGAAACCAGATGCAAATTATCCTTTAGGTATGATCTCGCTGGCTGCCATTGCAGCATTGTATGCTTTTGTTGTGGTGCAACGAATTCCCGATTGGCAAGACGGTCTTACCATCAATGCCGCTGCGGTAAAAGTATCGCCTGGAAGTGCCCGCTCACATACCTTCTATGTGACCGGTCTTTATGACAATAAATACAGGGCCATCAAGAATATGGAAGCAAAAAAGCCTTTGATTGCGGAAATGGATTATCACATCAAAGAGGCATTGCGAATCAACCCCAACTACAGCGCGGCATTGATCATGAAAAGTGCTGTGGCGACCGCCCAATTTGAACAGGACCATCAATTGGACAAGCTATTCCATGAGTTTGAATATATCATAGAAAAGATCCCGTATAACACCAACTTCAGGTCTTTCCTGGATCAATACATGGTTTACCTGGATGGGTCTAACTCCGACAAATACGTCTCATTTTGTCACCGGGTAGGCTACGAGTTTTTTTTCAAGAAGAAAAAAGACAATGGTACGGCCTTACGCTTCCTGCAATACGGCTTAGACCGCCACACTGAAGACTTCCGCATCCTGGAAGGCATGGCTGAAGTGTATACGGCTGTTGGTGATACGGCAAAAGCCAATGAAATGAAACAACGCATCGCCGTGCAACGCTGATGAACAATAGAAAATACAAATATTCCATGCGCCACCTCCTGTATGGGAGCTTCATTGCTGCCGCTCTTTCGGCTTGCGGCGGCGAGGCGCCCATCGATGCCGACACCAGAGCAACCATTGATTCGACCGCAACCTCCCAGATAAGCCTGGCCCGACAAGAACTTGATAGCCTCTGCACCGCTGCGGAAAAAACGGAATTGCCCCAATTGGTAGATTCGATCAAAAAGGTACGGCTAAGAGAGATAGAGGAGCAGTTGAAAAATATAATCAGATAAGGGGTTTCATGGTTTCATAGTTTAAAGGTTTCATGGTTTACGCGATTTGGACTTGTCTTTGAAATACCATTTCAATATCAACAACAGATTGCGCAAACCCTTTAACCATGTAACCTTGAAACCATGAAACCAACAATTTTTTGCCCATCCATGGCGGCAGAAATAATGCCCCCCGCATAACCCGCCCCTTCACCACAAGGGTACAGACCTTCAACTTCCGGGTGCATGAGTGTTTCCGGGTCGCGTGGTATGCGCACGGGCGCGCTCGTACGGCTCTCCGTGGCCACAACAATAGCTTCTTCGGTATAGTAACCCCGCATTTGTTTCCCAAAATCCAATAAGCCTTCCCGCAAGCGTTGGAAAATAAAGTCGGGCAACAAATCAAACAAGGGTGCTGCATGAAGGCCTGGAATGTAGGAGGTTTTTGGCAAATCAGCAGACAATTTCCCCTGTATAAAATCGGGTAAGCGCAGGGCTGGTGCTTTTTGACTTCCATCGCCTGCTTTGAAAAGGCGTTGCTCTGCTTCCGCTTGAAACGCCATGGCTGTAAACGGACCGTGTTGTGCCCATGGTAGCAGGTCGTCCATTTCCACCGAAGTTACCACGCCGGAATTGGCATACGGAGAATCGCGGCGGCTCATGCTCATGCCGTTTATAACAATCTCGCCCGGACTGGTCGCAGCGGGCACAATCAATCCGCCCGGACACATGCAAAACGAAAAAACGCCTCGCCCGGCAGTCTGGCAAACCAGGCTGTAGCTTGCCGCAGGCAATTCTTCCACCCGCTGGTTTTGTTTGTATTGAATGCTGTCGATGAGCGCCTGTGGATGCTCTACGCGCACGCCAAACGCGAACGGTTTGGCTTCGATCAGGATGCCTTTTTTGTGCAAGAGCGTGTAAATATCGCGGGCTGAATGTCCGGTAGCCAAAATGACCGCATCGCCCAACCAGCTGCCGCCTTTCCCACTTCCGGTAGGCTCTGTTTCAACACCCAGAATTTTTCCGTCTTTCAGGATGAGGTCGACTACGCATTGTTCAAAATGTACTTCACCGCCGTATTTCAAGATGGTTTGGCGCATATTCTGTACCACGCCAGGTAGTTTGTTGGAGCCGATATGTGGGTGCGCCTCCGTCAGTATATCTGATTTTGCCCCGTGTTCTACGAACAGGCGCAGGGCTTTTTGCACGCTTCCGCGCTTCACCGAGCGGGTGTACAGTTTCCCATCGGAATAGGTGCCTGCCCCGCCTTCTCCAAAGCAATAATTGGAATGCGGGTTTACTTCGCCAAACTGCTGAATGGCCCGCAAATCGCGCCGCCGCGCCTGGGCATCTTTACCACGATCCAGCACTATTGGCTTGATACCGGCCTCCAACAATTCCAGGGCTGCAAAATACCCGGCTGGCCCAGCGCCCACGATAATTACTTTTTTGCCGCCCTGCAATGGTTTAAAGCTGTCGAGAATGGCTGGCTCGGGCGAAAAGATTTCACCGGCGCCAAATACCTCTACGCGCAAGCGAAATATCGGCTGCCGCGAACGCGCATCGAGTGATGATTTCAGGATTTCTATATGGGAAATTTGGTGGGCAGCAAGACCCGTCTGGCGGGCGGCTTTTTGACGAATCAGGTTTTCGTCGTGCCGTTCCTGCGGCAGCAGTACCAATTCAACTAAGTGTGGCATAATGTATGGTGTCCCGTTTTTATCAGGAAAAGGTTGATTTGAAGTTGCAAAGTTAGGGTGTATTGGCTTAAAGTGCTGTAGCATTAATTTTAGCTAGTATCTTTGTGAAAAATACCTGGATATGCAACAGGCAACATTCACTATTTCTGGTTCAGAACTTACTCAAGAGTTCCTAGAGACTATTCAGTCGATGTTTAAAGGAAAAAGAGCCAAGATATCGAAATCTTTATTCGTGTAAAAACGAAAGAAACTCCTATTGAGGCCAAAAAACGGATTGAACAATCCATTGAAAATCTTGAAAAAGGAGAAAACCTGATATCCTTTTCCTCCAACGAATATGATTCAATGGTAAAAGACATGAGTGAAAAATGAAGAGCGTTGTGTTTGAAGGTTCTGCTTATGAACAGTTTGTAGAATGGGCTGAATCTGACTTCGATATTTTTTTTGAAAATAGACCGACTTCTTCGCGATATTAGTCGTGATCCTTTCAAAGGCTTAGGGAAACCTGAGCCTTTGAAATATACCTGTAAACGATACTGGTCACGTAGAATAACATCTGACATCTGCTAATTTACAAATTTGAACAGCAAACGATCTTCGTGACTAGCCTCAAAGGGCATTACAACGATTGATTTTTCCGTGTTTTTCTTTTAATCACTTAGAATGTGGAACACTTTTGAAGTTTTTAGGGTTAGGGTCGAAGTAAACAAATTATGGAAATCGGAACAGTAACAAAATCAACCGGCAGTTGGTACAACGTGCGCCTCGAAGGACAGGACACCACTTTGCAATGCCGCATCGTGGGCAAATTCCGTCTGGAAAATGTCGTGCTCACCAACCCCGTCGGCGTGGGTGATCGGGTGGAAGTGACACCAGATGGAGAGGGGCGTGGCATGATCAATAAAATCCTGCCACGCCGCAACTACGTGGTGCGCCAATCGCCGCGCCGCAAACACGACTTACACCTGCTTGCAGCCAATATAGATCAAGCCATCGTCATTGTCACCATCGTGGAGCCGACCATCAAGCCCGGCTTCATCGACCGCTTTTTGGTCATGATCGAGCGTGAAGAAATTCCCGCGACCATCGTTTTTAACAAGTCCGATGTGTACGACGACGAAGACATGGAATTATACCTGGAAATGAAGCGGGTTTACGAAAAAATTGGCTACGACACCCTGCTCACCTCCATTGTGACACCACAAGGCCTGGAGGAATTCAGAAGCCTGCTACAAGGCAAAACTACTTTAATGAGTGGGCAATCAGGTGTAGGTAAAAGCAGCCTGGTAAATGCCATTCAACCGCAACTCGACCTGCGCACGGGCGAAATCAGCGACTATTCCGGCAAGGGGCAGCACACAACAACATTTGCGGAGATGTTTGAACTGGACTTTGGTGGGCGATTAATCGATACACCAGGTATAAAAACTTTGAGTTTCAACAACAAAGACAAATCCAATCTTGCCCACAGTTTCCGGGAGTTTTTCGCGCTTTCCGACAAATGCCGCTTTGGTGGCAGTTGTTTACACCGCAACGAACCAGGATGTGCGGTGCATGAAGCCCTGCGCAATGGCGAGGTAAGCGAGATTCGCTTCAGCACCTATTTGGGGATGTTGGAGGAAATTGAAGATCAGAATTATTGGGAGCGGAATAAGGAAATGTAGTTTTTCACTATACAGGATCACCACAGAGTTGCGCGGAGTTTCACAGAGGAAAATTATAGAAGTAAACTCTGTGTTTTCCTCTGTGAAACTCTGCGCAACTCTGT
>JBBRWA010000247.1:0-9258 GCA_038246345.1 Chitinophagales bacterium | reverse complement strand
AATTGGCCCCTGGGCTGAATGTAAGGGTAGTCGCCACCGGTCCGTCTTCGCTTTCAAGGAATTGGGAATAGGTGTACCAGCCATCTTGAATATCGCCTGTGAAAATCAGGTCGACCTGGCAGTTGCCGGCATCTTTTGCCGCGAAAGTCCATTTAACCGGATTTTGAGCAAATATGTTTGCAGAAATAAAAAGGGCTAGGACGAAGGTGTGGAGGGTGTAGAGCTTGTTGCGCATCATTACATAAATATTTTGGACTGCAAAGAAACAAGGAAAGTCGCGGCTGTTCCGCAGAAGTAGGGGTATTAAAACAACTTTAACCCCATTAATTGTCCGCGTTAAGGCAAATTTTTTGTTAATACAGTTGCCATCCCAGCACATTTGATCAAATTTTAGAAAAATACAAACCTCGTACTATGATTTTCAAGAAAGAGAATTACCTTTGCGCTCCCATTTTCGAACAGGACATCAATTAGAAGAGATAGCGATGAAACGCACATTCCAACCATCACGGCGCAGCCGTAAAAATAAGCTCGGTTTCAGGGAGCGCATGGCCACCAAGAACGGCCGTAAGATAATTTCTCGCCGCCGGAAACAAGGTCGCAAAAAACTCACGGTTTCTGACGAGCGTCGTCTCAAGTAATTCAGGGCCGTCTCATTTTAAACCCTTTATTCCATACCCGTCCTGTGGTGTCACACTACAGGACGGGTTTTTGTTGTTCCTATAACCGATTGAAATAGATACTTTTGCGCACATCGTGGAAACCAAAGCAACCTATACATTCGATCGACATGAGCGCCTGAAGAGCCGCAAGATCATTGCCTCCCTTTTTAAGGGTGGGCAATCCTTCGTGGCCTACCCCTTGCGCGTGGTCTGGACGGTGTCGTTGGCCGGAGAACAGGGCATGGCCACTGTGGCCATCTCCGCTTCCAAACGCACTTTCAAAACGGCTGTGCAGCGCAACCGGCTCAAACGACAAATGCGGGAAGCCTATCGTTTGCACAAGGCGGCGTTTTACCAGGAACTGTCAAAACAGCAAAAGCACGTTTCCATGATGATTACTTATATTGCCAAGGAACCGCTGCCTTATGCGGAAATTGATGCTGGGATGAAGAAGCTGATTCGGAAGTTTCCCTATCAAATAATGTGATTATTATGAAATTTCGGCAAGCTATCCTTTCCTACAACGGTAAAACGCAGCTGCTCTACCCGGACAAGTCGAACTCTTTTGACGAGATTTTTGTCGATTTTAGGCAGGAGGCTGTGAACGGCGGGCAACAATGGTCGGTGTTTTTACACCCGAAACAGGATATTCTGATGGAAGGCCTGGAGCTGCAGTTTGATGTTCCGGCACCTGTTGGCACGCGATTTTTTGCCAACGGTTACCAATCCTGGAGCGAAAGCCGACTATATGATTTGGATGAATCCATGCCGCGGTTGCGGAGGTTTGCGCGAAAACACCTGGGCTATTCCGGCGACGAACACATTTCAGGCATTCCGCGCGGGCGCGGGAAGCTGCATTCCTGGACTTACACCTATATAAAGAAGCCGGGTTCCACTATTTTGGCTGGTTCGTTGAGCGAGCGCACCGGATTTACTCTTTTCTTGTTTGATGCCGCGACCAATATTTTGACTGTGCGCAAGGATTTAGATGCATTGGCGCTGGGGCATTCCTTTCCGGCGCTTGATGTTTGGCTGGGAGAAAGTACGGAGCAGGATGTGTTTGATGCCTGGTTTCAAACGATGGAGGTGCCGAAACCGAATGCCGAAGCGGCCTTGGGTTGGACCAGTTGGTACCAACATTTTACCCATATTTCCGCGGAAATACTTACGCAAAATCTGGAAACCCTCAGCAATAGCGGGTTGCCGTTTCAGCATTTTCAAATTGATGATGGTTGGCAAACAGCGGTCGGCGACTGGTTTTCCGTGAAACCCGACTTTCCGCAGGGTATGGGTAGCATGGCGGCAAAAATCAGGGAAAAAGGCATGACACCCGGGCTATGGCTCGCGCCTTTTGTGGCGGCGGCAACATCTGAATTGGTACGCCGTAACCCTGAATGGCTACTCAAAGATGTGCAGGGAAAGCCCATCAAAGTCGGTTGGAACCCCATGTGGGGCGGTTGGTACTATGCCCTTGATTTTTACAATACGGGCGTTCGGGATTACCTGAGCGGGGTATTTCACACCGTGCTCGACAAATGGGGCTTTGACCTCTTGAAACTCGATTTTCTATTTGCTGTTTGCCTGGCTCCACCAAAGGGGAAAACCAGGGGCGCGGTGATGTGGGAAGCGATGGAGTTCCTTCGAACGCTGGTAGGAAACCGTAAAATATTAGCCTGTGGGGTACCACTGGGCGCTTGTTTCGGTCAGGTAGATTACTGCCGCATCGGCGGGGACATTCACCTCCAATGGGAGCACCAGCTGCTGGCTTGGCTGCGGCACCGGGAGCGGGTGAGCAGTATTGCTTCGCTGCGCAGCACGCTGGGGCGTTGGCAGCTCAACGGAAAAGGATTCCTCAACGACCCGGACGTATTTATCCTGCGAAAAGAAAAACAACAACTCTCGCCAGCGCAGCAACATACTATTTTGACAATCAATGCTTTGCTTGGCGGCTTGCTGTTCACTTCGGATGATTTGGGCACTTATTCGCCAGAACAGCTGTTGGAATTGGAATCGGCGCTCGACCTGCGCGGCAGCGTTGTTCAGGACGTTAGCATGGCACAACCTGATGTATACCATATCCATTTCACGAACAATGAAAACCGATTTGTGGCGCATTGTAATCTGGGTTCCCGCAAAGTGGTAGCGGGCGATTCTGTGGAATTATTGGCTTTCGAAACCCTGGTTTTGCGCCGCTGATTGTAAGGAAAATTACATTTTCGCACTTTATTCCTTAGAATACCCTTAATAAACTAAGAATGTGAACGGTTTTTGCCATCATGGCATTAAGTTTGCATTCCATTTACCAAGTAACAGCTAACTGCTGGTACCCCCCGCCTTTTTCTAGACCTCTGTGCTTGCTTCTCCCAAGGGGAGGGGTTGCATCTGTCTTGTTTACCATTCACCTATCAACATTAATCTTAGCGGATGAAAAAACCATTTACATTATTTTTGCTTATTGCGACCATGAGCTATTTTCTGGCTTGTGTACACGACCCTATTGTGACGATTGACCGCGAACTTGTGGAATTGCTGGACAATCATTCAAAAACCGGATCGTTTTCAGGGTATCGAATGCCCGAAAGCACGGAGTATGCTTCACTCCCATTTCAAGATGCAAAAAATCCTGTAACGGCTGCCAAGGTTGAACTGGGCAAAATGCTCTTTTTTGAAACGGGCATTGGCTTGGATCCTAAATATCCAATTTCTAAAAGCACCTATTCTTGCAGTAGTTGCCATGTTCCATCCCGAGGCTTCACTGCTGGCCGCTTTCAAGGCATTGCAGATGGCGCACTTGGTTTTGGGGAAAGTGGTGAATTGCGTACCAAGCACCCGCTCTACGAAGGTGATGAAGTTGATGCTCAGGGCGCAAGGCCACTGCCAACCATCAACCTGACTTATGTTACCAATGCCTTGTGGTCGGGCACCTTTGGGTCTTTTCATTCCAATGTTGGCACTGAATCTGTTTGGAATCAGGATACTTTGATTGCCATCAATTTCAAGGGCCTGCAGGGCCTAGAAGCCAACAATGCGCGGGCTTTGATCGTGCACCGTCAAGTGATCAACAAGGCCGTGACCGACTCTTTAGGTTATACCGCCATGTTTGATGCTGCGTTTCCTGAAATTCCGGTACAGGATCGCTATACTTTGGAAACTGGGGCATTCGCAATCGCTGCTTATTTCCGCACGATTCTGACCAACAGGGCGCCATTTCAACAATACCTGAAGGGGGATAATACGGCTATGAGCGATCAACAAAAAAGGGGCGCAATTCTGTTCTTTGACAAGGCTGGTTGTGTGAATTGTCACAACAGCCCATCGTTTAACAGCATTCCGCACGAGTTTTTTGCCCTTGGCGTGAAAAACCTTTTCCAAAGCGGACACGAAGTTTTCCGCACAGATCCAAGTGACAAGCGCAATTTTGGGCGCGGTGGATTTACAGGCTTGCAAGAAGACATGCACAAATACAAGGTGCCACAATTGTACAACTTGAAAAACGTAGGGTTTTATTTCCACGGTGCCAGCAAAACATCCTTGCGGGAAGTAGTGGAATATTTCAACAATGCCATCCCTGAAAACCCGGATGTGCCAATGGATCAAATCTCGCGCTTTTTCCGCCCACTTGGGCTCAGCAACCAAGAGATGGACGATTTGGTCGAGTTTTTGGAAAACGGCCTGTTTGACCCGTATCTAGAGCGTTATGCGCCAACACATACGATGTCGGGGAATTGTTTCCCGAACAATGATGACCTTTCAAGGATTGAAATGGGGTGTAAGTAAGTGTGAAAATTAACGGATAAACTTCGTATGCCTTGAAATATTGAACCCTCCCAACTTGTTTTTGGGAGGGTTCAGTATTTTTTGTGCCTAAACATGGTATATTAATGGATGATAAATCGCAGATTTTCAATAAATTATGCAAATAGTGCCTGAATATCGCCAAAAATAAAGTGGGCGATCCTAGGCTGATTACTGTCCTTTTAAGCTGAAGCATATCGCCGCACCTTTGTACTGTCAATAAGCGAGAACGAAAGCGAAAAAGGCGGAAAATATTGACTACAGATTCGACATCTTTCATGAGATTATACAAGGGAAAAAGCCGCGGTGCAAACGAGCACTGCGGCTTTTTCTATTTTGGGCAAAAGAAAAGAGGGGAAGCAGTTTGACTGCTCCCCCTCACACATAAATTTTATTCCATCAAAGGAGTTACTTCACTACGACAAATTTCTTCGTCAAAGTTCCTTTTTCTGTAGCAATACGCGCCAGGTAAGTGCCTGTAGCTACGGACAATGGATAGTGCAACAACTCGTTGGTCAGCGCCTTACGGTTTTCGTAGATAATGACACGGCCATTGATATCAGCGATGGTGATGGTTGCATTTGTTGGCTCATCGAATTCGATCGCCAGGTTCAGTACATCTACTACTGGGTTCGGTACGATTTTCATCGAATTCACCGGAAGTGGTTGCTCGTCTGTTTTGCTTTGCAGGTCGAGGTACATGCGCGCAACAGCTTCGGTACCAGCGCCGAAGCCACCCAAGAACCAGCCACCATTGAAAATCATGGTAGAAATACCAGGAAGGTCAACAGTCGTGTTGAAGCCGTTAAAAGTGTTGAAAAGTGGACTTGCGTATTCTATCATTACAAAATACCGGCCTCCAGCAACCAGATTAATACCAGGTGTTGAGGAATTGATATCTTCAATAGCTACTTTTTCAAGCTGGTAAGCAACAGCAGCTGGATTGGCAGCATACTGACCGAAGCCTAACCATTCCAGGCTGGAAGAGAAAAATCCGTCGTCTTCAAAGTTTGAAAAATCGGCCGCTACATCGTCGTTTACTTTAAAGATGTAGTGTGCCGCCTCAACAGTAGTCACAGGATAGTCATCCGCATTCGTAGCAAAGTTGAATTCTGTGGTGTTGCATTTGTATTTTTCGATGGTGCCAGGAGCAATGGAATATGCTGCACCTACAGCCCATGTGTCAGTCAAGGTACCAGGACGGAAGCCGCCACCTGCGCCATTTTCTTGTGCGAAAAGGTTGGTTGTGATCAAGAAGATACCATCCTTCCGATCTTGAACTGGTGCAACACCGCCTACTGGATCTGCGGAAGTGCTATACTTAACTGCATAGGAACCGAGTGCCAGGTTTGGAACGAACTGATTGAGGAAATCAACAACGGCAGTATCACCAGGTGCCAGCGAAGCAACTGTTTGTGTTTCTGTGAACAACACGGTGCCGTCAGCTTTTTCCACCTTGGCCGTTACCGAAGCATTGGTGCGGACGGTAGTACCAATATTGGTCAGCGAAGCGCCAAAGCCAAAAGTATCGACGGCAATTTGCGTCAGTGGCGTTTGGATGTGCGATACCGGGAAAAAGCTGCTCGCCAGTTTAACATCTGGGCGCACGAAGCAAATGTTTGCTACTTTGCCCGCCTTAATGGCAGCATCAATCTGGTTTGCAATATTGCGGCAAATAAACAACACCGGGACAGTCGTGCCACTAGCTTGTGGTTCAGTTGGGCCCATGTTTTGTACAAAACAATCGTCCGTCGTAGGGGCGTTTGCCAATTGCGCAATCAGCACAGCAACAGCGCCTGCTTTTTGGGCATTGAAGGATTTGATACTAAAGCCACAAGCTCCGCGACGAATCATCGCCACTTTACCCGTGAGTTGACCAGCTGGAATAGAATCACATCCAAGTGAGTCTGGCGTGATATCGTAGCCCCATGAGCCATTGCCGCACAGCACATTGTCACCGAAAACACCGCCCCAGTTGGCAGTACCGTAGCCGCATGAGCCGGCATAGTAGTCGGACGCAACACCATCAATGGTTACCCGGAGGATGATGCCGGAACCATCTGTTCCTTGTGCGTTGGTTGTCGTCGTGGAGGCGACAAACAGAAGGGCCATCACGGCCGCAGAAAAAAGTTTGTTAAATCTTAGTCTCATTGCAGAAAATCTAGTTAAATGTATTGAATGGAAAATCAGTAATCGTGGCAAAAATACAAAATAGCTTCATACTAAATTAACAATCGGAAGCAACTTATGCATTTTAGAGAGTCAATATACGGCATTTTTCGCAATTTAGGTGAATTTTAATGAGATTTTGACAATAACTGGCCAAAAACGCTGCTGTACCTGTGTCTTATTTCGAAAGAATTAATTTTTGAGTGAAACTGCCATTGGCCGTCCCAGGTCTACCAAATAGACACCATTTGCAAGGTCATTTACCGCTATATTGAACTAATTGTAGCCTGCAACACTTTCGTACTTACCCTGCAATACCAGTTGGTCAGTCATGTCAATGATCGCATATTCCAAAGCGCCCGATGATTGGGCCATAAACGCAACCCAAAACAGGTTAGAAGCGGGATTTGGCCTTTTTTGATGTCATAAATGCCCGGTATCGCCTGAGCAGCCCTCTGTGTTTCATCGGTGACGATATTGGAATCGCCGCCACCGCTAAAACTAGTTTTGCAGCCAGAAATCACCACATAGTCAGTGTATACTACGTCATCGTCGGCAGAAGCTTCGGCGCAGAAACGGAAACGTGTAGCAGTGGTGATAGGGCCTGGAACGGTGACGACTACAGTGCGGTGGCAAAAGTGTGAATTGTGCAACTTATTTCCCTTTGTGTGAATGGTATACCCCAAATGAATATGCCACCTGTGTGGCATGATTTTATTGTTAACAATTTAAATCAAAAAAAAGATGAGAGAAATAAAAAATCAACATACAGAAAAATTAGTGGAAATGTTAAAAGACGCTCGCGTCTGCATGCTGATCACTCAAGAAAAAGATAATGACAATATTTCAGGAAGGCCAATGGCCATGAATAAAATTGATGAAGATGGAACTATGTGGTTTTTTACAAAAGCGCCTTCAGAGAAAGTGGACGAAATTGAAGAAAGTAAAAAAGTTTCCATTGCGATTACAAACGAAAGCAGCCAAAATTATTTAATGATACACGGCACTGCAACTTTAGTAAACGACAAAGCAAAAATGAAAGAGTTGTGGAGTTTTATTACGAAAGCCTGGTTTCCCCTTGGATTGGACGACCCCGATATGAGACTTATAAAAGTAACCCCCAACGAAGTAAATTATTGGGACAGCAATTCAAGTAAAATGGCAGTTCTTTTCAACATACTTAAAGCAATTGTTACCGGAAAAGAATATGCAGAAGGCGAGCATGGAAAAATCGATTTATAAAATATATCATGAAAGAGAACCATCGCTTTATAGCTATTTCTGGAAGTTTGAGAAAAAAGTCTTTTAACACAATGGTGGTAAAAGCGACACAAAAGCTCGCACAGGCTAACATTGTTATTGAACACATGTCCATAGCCGACATACCCATGTACAATTTTGATTTGCATGAAAAAATATTTCCTGAAGCGGTAGAAAAACTGTGCACTGCGATAAAAACTGCCGATGGAGTAATTATCGTTACACCGGAATACAACTACTCTGTTCCTGGAGCGCTTAAAAATGTAATTGATTTTATTTCCAAACATCCATTAAAACCATTTGATAAAAAAGCGGTGGGCATTATGAGCGCAAGCCCCAGTTTGCTGGGAGGCGTTAGGGCACAATACCACTTGCGTCAAATATTGGTAGCGGTAAATGCAATGACTATGAACGTCCCTGAGGTAGTGATAACACAGGTAGATACAAAGTTCGATGAAGGTGGAAATTTGACTGATGAAAAAACAAAAGCGTTTTTAAAAAAATTCATTGATGCATTGAGTGATTTTGCTACCATTTTAAAGCATGATGTCTTAATGTAAAATTTACGCAATAAAAATTTATAAGATAATCAATTCAATTCATCAATAAAAAAACACAATGGAAAATTCAGCAACTAAAGAGGACATGATTACCAAGTCAATTGAAAAGCAAACAGTCAAGTTGCCATCTGACACATTTTTATTTGCGGCTATGGGCGCAGCAGCAGTTTCATTAGCGTTTAAAGTTATGGGCAACGATAGAAACGCAACGTTTGTAGGGCAATGGGTAGCTCCAATTTTAATAATGGGAGTTTACAACAAACTTGTAAAGCAAGAGGAAAGTAAATAAAAAATTTAAAATGCTGTCAGCAGGTACCGGTAAGAGACTGTTTCGTTCCTTTCAAATAGAAAGGTTTGCAGGACGGGAATTGAAATCGATTTCAATTCCCGTTTATCGGACTTTTTAGATTTTAATATCTATTAAAAATAAGTGTGAATGATGTAACTTTATTAATAAATTATGTAACAATTCTACTTCCGATTAAACTGAACTTTGCAAGCAGATAAAATTCATTTTCTGCATAAACTTAATATAAAATGGAACATCTAATGAACAAGGACATTGTTGCAATTGCCGCAACAGATGCCAAAACGCTTGCAGCTGCAGTAAAAGCTGCTGGCTTGACAGAAACTTTGCAAGGCAATGGGCCTTTCACAGTTTTTGCGCCAACTGATGCCGCTTTTGAAGCTATCCAGTCTGAGGTGGACAAATTATTGAAACCTGAAAACAAATCAAATCTTTCCAAAATTTTGACTTACCATGTTGTAAGCGGAAAAACGATGGCTGCTGATTTGAAAGACGGGCAAGAGTT
>JBBRWA010000246.1:0-9261 GCA_038246345.1 Chitinophagales bacterium | reverse complement strand
TACCGCTGGCGAAATATTCGTCACCGTCAGTGCGCCGGAGCAGTTGTCGGAAGAAGCCGTTGCGTCAAAAACATCGCTGGCTTGGAGGGTGTAAGCACCCGTGTTTCCAAGAAATACGGGTGCATTTTTGCAAACTACCGTCGGCGGCGTATTATCTACTTTCGTCACCGTGAAGGTACAGGAATTGGTCAGTCCGTTCACATCCGTTACCGTCAGGGTCACCGTCATGTTGCCAGCGCCAGAGACGGTCGTTCCCGCTACCGGAGACTGGGTTACGCCCTGTACGCCGCAGTTGTCGCCCGTGGTGGCGAAGCTGGTGTAGTTGGGCAGGGTAGTCGTACAATTGGCACCCAGTACGACGGTTTGCGTGGCCGGACAAGTAATCGTTGGCGCGGTATTATCCACTTTCGTCACCGTGAAGGTACAGGAATTGGTCAGTCCGTTTACGTCCGTCACCGTCAGGGTCACCGTCATGTTGCCCGCACCGGAAACGGTCGTGCCCGCTACCGGAGACTGGGTCACGCCCTGTACGCCGCAGTTGTCGCTCGTGGTGGCCAAGCTGGTGTAATTGGGCAGGGTAGCTGTACAATTGGCACCAAGCGTCAGTGTCTGTGTAGCCGGGCAGGTGATGCTCGGCGGGGTATTGTCCAGCGCCGTCACGGTAGTGGTACAGGTGCTGCTGTTGCCGTTCACATCGGTCACGGTCAGCGTTACCGTTTGAGGGGTGCCGACGTGGCTGCAATTGAAGGTATTCGGAGATACGGTCATGCTTTGCAGACCGCAGTCGGCGGTGCTGCCGTTGTCCACATCGGTAGCGGTGATGGTGGCGGAGTTGCCGACCAACACGGCGGTGGCTGTTTTGCAAATGGCCTCCGGTGCATCGCAGCAGTTCTGCGTCGTCAGTTGCCAGAGCACGATGCGGGTGCAGCCGCCATTGCCGTCTTGTATTTTGACAAAAAAGCTGTAAGTACCCTCGGCCAGTGTGGCCGTAGGCGTAAATGTATTGGTGGCCGTCACATACGTTCCTGCCGACATCGTAGCGGCTTGGTCGGTGAAGATGCCCACTATCGTAAAGTCCACCGGGCTGCCCAGACCAAAAGCCGGGCTGATGACATCACAGGTATTGGCCGTGGTGGGGGCGATGATGATTTCATTGTTGGTCACGTTCGGGATGGGGTTGCCTTGCGGGTAGGCGATGATACCGGTGTTGGTCAAGGCTGTATTGGTATGCGCTTGCGCCGTATTGACCGTAAACAGGCCTGCGTTGGTAAACGTACCGATGTTGTTGAGGTTGTCAAAGATGCTGAGCGTAGCGCAGGCGTTGTTGTTGAAAGTGGAATTTGCGCTATTTTGCACGCCATCCACTGCTGTTTGCTTAATGCTGATGTCACCTCCCGCATTGTTGTTAAAAACTCCTCCACCGAAAGTAAAAATGCCATTGCCGGTTGTCTGTTCAATTTGGATCGATCCGCCCGCATTGTTATTGAAAGTACCGCCATCAACTGACACACCATTTCCCGTAACCGTCGCATTGCTACCAATCTCGATAGTGGCTTCGTTGTTCACTACCCCCGAAGTATAAAATGCTTCGGCAGCAGACGTGCGGTCAATTTGGATCAAGCCGCCCGGTTTGTTGTTCAAGGTACCGCCGTTGCGATGCACAATGCCTTGGTTGGCAATGGAGGCGATGTTCCCTATTCGGATGGCACCGCTATTGTCTAAAGTGCCGAAATTCTCGAAGGCAAACCCCGTGGAGCCATTGATTGTCAAACTACCGGTATTATTGATGGTAAGTAGCGCACCAGCCTGTACAACTACCGACTTGGCCAATGCCGCCGTGCCGCCCATAATGACAGGATCATTGGCCACATTAGGTATCGTTACTTCATCAGTAGCGGTAGGTACGGAGCCATCCGCCCAGTTGCCGGGCGTAGCCCAATCGGTAGAGACGCAGCCCGTCCAGGTGTCGGTAGCGGTTGCGGTGAAGGGCGATGTGAGCGTCACCGGGTTGCCGGCGTAGGCCGCCTCGCAGGCCGGGCTGGCTTGCAGGCGCACTTTGATCTGGTAATTTCCTGCGGCAAGGCCACTAAACGCAGGATCGGTACTCCAGGTGCTGCCATTGTTGATGCTGTATTGCAAGGTACTGATGCCTGTAGCGTTTACGGTGATGGATCCGCCAGATGGTGCATTGCAATTTGGTTGCGCGACGGTGGGAGCCGTGATGACAGGCGGGGTACAAACAACAATATTGTTCAAAGAAAAATCATCAACACCGAGGCCGTCTTCCTGAGAAGTAATCGTTACAGGAGTGGCATTAAAATTCAACCACCTGAGGCAAAAGGTATTGCCTGGTGCAATGCTTAAACCGGAAATGGTTGCTGAAACCACCGCCGAATGCCGGATGGAACCGCCGCCTAAGGTCGGAGAGCCAGGATTGAAATAGTCTAATGCCGAAAACGATGTCCATGTACCGGTGCCATTGATGGCCGTAGTATTTTGGTTATACTGAAACCGAAGGCCGTCTTGTCTGTTGGTGGAGCCGATTCGCCAGGTTTCTCCGGTATAGGTTACGGTGAACCAAGTAATGGTGGCACCGGTATTGTTGGTGAAGCAGGCACCGATCGTTGAGGTTAGCGTATCATGATTTACGCTGGTTATACTTCCAAATGCCCGGTCTGAATCCCCGGTCGCTCCAAAACTGTAGGTGTCATAGGCTTGGAAGAAGGCTGACCCTGATGCGTCTCCGGCCCGATAAGTCGTATTGGCACTACCGAAAAATGATGTTTCGAAGAAAGCCCAGCCAGCAGGAACGGCAGTATGCCCGGTACCTGAAATGGCGAGGGTGTTGAAGTTTTCGGTATAGGTGAAACCGGTGTTGGGGATAGAAATTTGCGCCCAAGTGACACCGCTAAAGCAAAGTAATGCAATCAGGAGAAAAGTGTAACGCCTGTTATGTCCATAAGTGAAGTTCCAATCGGAGAACTGTAGTTTGAGGCTTCGTGTGTCCGATAAAGCAAGTGTTGATAACATAAATTTCCTAATTCTTTAGTTGATGTAATGATGTTGATTCGCAGCTTTTTAAAACTGCTGTTTGGTGTTTGAAGGTTTAACTTGTTAAATGAATGGCCGGTTTTTGGAGAATAGTCAGAGGTTATTCCGCGTCAATGACCAGGAGCATAGGTTTTTTGGTCACACCGGCCTGTTGCAGAGCCTTTTTTAAATCGGGGCTTGCGAAAAAAGCCTGCGCGGCGGCAACCGACGCCCATTCGCAGATGACATACGCGGTCTTGGGGTCGCTGTGCATCGTGCCGATTTCGTAGTTCATGATCTGGCTCCTGTTCAGCTCGCCGCTCAAAGCAGACTGCCATGCGGCAGCATCGCCCACCTTCTGCCAGGCGATGGTTTTTACGACCGAGCTCAGCACGGATTTGGCTATTTTCCACTCGCCGTTTTCCTTTATCATCGTGTTGACGTAAGCGCCGGAGCGGTTAATTTTTATATCATACACATGGGTTTTGCCGTATATCTCGTAGGTTCCCCTTGCCAGAAAGGCGTGTTGAGCGTCCGACCAGCCGATAATTGATTGGCGGAGCAGAAGCGTGGTATTGTTGTAAATAAATTGATCGGAAAAGAAGGCTGCGATCTGGTCTGCACCACTGGTTTCTTTGCCCTGCTCACCCACCCGAACGGCATCGGAGGTGTACATTTTTTGGAGGGCAGCATGGTCTTGCCGGTTGTAGGCGGCCATGAAATTTCGGGTGAAGTCCTGCATCTCGGCTTCATCCGATACCGATTGGGCTTGCAGGTTGCTGAGGGTTGCGACGCAGAGCAGGGCCGCGAGGAAAAGTATGTTTCTCATGTTTGTATAAATTATATAGTTAGAAAGTAAAAATCCGGTGCGTTTAGCCTGCATCTTCAAGGCACTGTGAGGCCCACTCAGAAGATGCCAACCTGGCGAAGCAGTGGCCTTCTTAGCACCATCAAAAGCTTAAAGATGCAACGCATGCCATGAGCGGAGCAAGCGCTATTGTCCGAATGCCCCGTTTGGTTGTCCGAATGGCGGGTTTGGCTGTCCGAATGGCGGGTTTGGCTGTCCGAAGGAAAAGAGTGATGCTCCGGTGCTGATGAGGAGCGCCATTTGGGTAGGAAGCAAGGGCAAAAAATTATCCTTGAAAATTCGGAATATAAATCCGAGTTTTCAAGGGTAATTTTGTATTTTTGCACAAATTGATGCCATGTCCACCAAAATCATCGAAAGGCAAAGGGACCAGAAAGCCGTAGCGGATCTGCTGGATATTTTCCCCGTCACCGCCATCCTCGGGCCGAGGCAGGTGGGCAAAACCACCTTAGCCAAGATGTTCCAGCCCGATCATGTGTTTGACTTGGAGAACCCGCGTGATTTTGCTGTGCTGGACAACCCGCAACTAGCCTTAGAGAAACTGGAGGGGCTTATCATGATTGATGAGATACAGCGAAAAGCCGAGTTGTTCCCCTTGCTCCGCTATCTCGTGGACAGCTATCCCAAACAACGGTATCTGATTTTGGGCAGTGCTTCTTCCAGTCTCCGGCAGCAGAGCGGCGAGTCGCTGGCAGGGCGTATTGGCTATCACTACCTGACGGGGCTGAACTTGGCCGAAGCTGGAGAAGGCAGCCTGGGAAGGCTGTGGCTCCGGGGCGGTTTCCCTCGCTCATTCCTGACCGAAACAGACAGTCAGAGCATGATTTGGCGCACCAATTTCATCGCTACTTTTTTGGAAAAAGACCTAAGTGTTTTGGGCGTGAATGTGCCTGCCTCCGCGATGTACCGGTTCTGGACAATGCTCAGCCATTATCACGGTCAGATCATCAATTACAGTGAACTCGGTAGGTCGTTCGGCATCAATGACAAGACGGCAAAACTTTATTTATCCATCCTGGAGGATACGTTCATGGTGCGCCAACTCATGCCCTGGCATGCCAACGTGGGCAAGCGCTTAGTAAAAAGCCCGAAAATATACTTGCGGGATTCAGGCATTTTCCACGCGCTCCAATCCATCCATTTCATGGATCAACTAAGGACGAATCCTAAAATTGGAGCTTCGTGGGAAGGATTTGCAATAGAGCAACTGGTATCCACACTAGGCAAGCGGGACAGCGAAGTATTCTTTTATGCTGCCCATAGCGGCGTAGAAATCGACCTTTACTGGCAAGACAAAGGCAAAAAAATGGGTGCCGAATTCAAATATATGGATGCTCCAAAAACCACGAAATCCATGCACCAAGCCATCGCCGATTTGGGCCTGGACGAACTGTGGATTGTCTATCCCGGCGATCGTAAGTACCAACTGACGGAGAAGATATGGGTACTGCCGTTGGACGGCTCATTTTAATTGGCAGCGGGTGCGGCGGGAAAAGGATTGCTTAATGAGAGCTATGGGTAGCTAAGGGATGAGTAAAACCCAAACCCATCAAATCGTCTTCAAGCGTTGGGCCAGTGCATCCTGGCAGGAGTTGCTCACCGCGAGGGTTTGTTGGCCAATGCTGACGTATGCGAATTGTTCGCCGATACTGTCAATTTTACTCACATTGATGACGTGAGAACGGTGGATGCGCAGGAAAAGGGCTGCGGGGAGTTTTTCTTCCAAACTTTTGAGCGGGGTGGCGAGGAGGTACTCTTTGCCGGGGGTGTAAATGCGGCAGTAGTTGCGATCGGCCTCGGCAAAGAGGATGTCCTGGATGTAGATTTTAACCATTTTTTCCTTTTGGCGCACAAAGATGCGGTCGCTGAGGATAAAAGGGCCTTCCTCCAATTGTTCTTCTTTATCTTGCAAGGACAGCTTCTGTGCCTGTTGTTCTGCCATCTGGCTGATGGTGAGTTCGATGGCGCGCTGCAAGTCTAATTTCTTGAATGGCTTGGAAATAAATGCATACGGCTGGGTGGTTTTGGCTCTATTGAAGGTCGCTTCATCCGCGTTGGCGGTGAGGAAAATAACGGGTATATTGCCTTGCATTTTGGCCACGTTGGCTACTTCTATGCCATCCACGGCACCGCGAAGGCTGATGTCTAACAAGAGTATATCGGGCCGGGTTTCTTCGAGGTAATGGATAGCCTCTTCTCCGGTGGGTATGATGCCCGCTACCTCGTAGCCCAGTTTGGTGAGTTGGAGGGAGATGTTGGCGGCGATGAGCATGTCATCTTCTACGATGAGAATTTTAACCCCCGATTCCGTCATGCAGCTTTGCTTTTTCTAAGCGTCAAAGATACAATAGTTCCATGGTCGGTGCGCTCGCTTATTTGGCCGGCTAACTGGCGGGTGAGCAATTGTACCAACTGCGTGCCAAATCCTGTGCCTTTTGCCGTTTCCCCTGTCGTTTTGCCCACGCCATTGTCGGCAATTTCCAGATGCAGGGTATCATCGGCGCTTTCGCGCAAACTGATTTTGATCTCGCCGCTGCGCTCGCCAGGGAAGGCATACTTGAGTGCATTGGTGAGCAATTCATTGACAATGAGTCCGATGGGCACTGCGGTATCCACATCCAGTTCGAGTTCTTCCATGGCGCATTCCACCTGAATGCGGCTCTCCGCGCCGAAGGAGTCGAGGATGCCCTCGCCCAGGTGTACAAAATAGTCTTTCATTTCAATGGCGGCGAGATTTTCGCCCTGATACAGCCTTTGGTGTATCATGCCCATAGAATGTACGCGGTTTTGGCTTTCGGTGATGGCGTTCAGCACTTCGGGATCGTGAATGTGAGCGCCCTGCAAAGCCAGCAGGCTGGATACCACTTCGAGGTTATTTTTTACGCGGTGGTGTATTTCCTTGAGGAGGAGCTCGTTGTCGCGGTTCTTTTTTTCGAGGAGTGCATTGGTGCTGCCTAATAGCCGGTTGATCTTCTGCTTGGCACGCAAGCCTCTGTAAATCAGCAGCAACAAGACAGTCAAAATTACCGCCGAACCGGCCAGCAGCATTTGGATGGTATTTTGCTGCTCGATGCGCTGCGCTTGCAATACGATGGTGGCAGCTCGTTGCCCGGCCTCGTATTTTTCGGTCAGCCCCTGTTCGAGTTGCGCTACCCGCTCTTCGTGCTGCCGTTCTACTTCCCGCAGTTGCCGTTCTAAGTAGAGGTGGGCGTTTTTATAATCGCCCAGACCGACGTAGCTATTGGAGGCGTTCATGAGGTTTTCTTCGAGGTTGCGCAAATCGCCGGCTACTGTCATCATCTCAATGGCCCGCAGGGTATAAGGCAGGGCCTCGGCATATTTTTTTTTGAGCAGCAAGGTGTGCCCTGTATTGGCGGTACTGGCCACCACTCCCCTCACAAAGCCTATTTTTTCGCTGATACTCCGGCATTTTTCGTAGTCCTGAATGGCTTCATCGTATCTGGCCAAAAATTTATACGCATTGCCTCTGGAGTTCAGTGCCCTGGCCAGCTCTTTTTCTGCGGAGCTACCGAGCTGTTCGTATATTGAAACGGCACGCGTGGCGTACACCAGCGCTTTTTCATAATCTTGCATCATCGTGTAGGTGTATGCCAGGTTAATGACAGCAGCGCCCAATTGTTTATCGTCGCCGATTGCTTCCAACAGTTCAATGGCCTTTTCTGAATAGGTGATGCCTTTATCGTAAATATTTTGCGTGGCATACACATCCGATAGCCCGATGTGTACCCGGGCTAATTTTTTGCGGTCGCCCAACTGCTCCCATAACTCAATGGCTTTGAAATAACTTTCGGTGGCCGTGCTGAATTCGCGGCTGTTGGCCGCCATAAATCCCTTCCAATAGTAAACCTCAGCCCTTTGATCCGGGCGGTTCAACGTTTCCAAATCGGCCTGCGCGCGATCCAGGAACAAGCCTGCCGAATCGTACCGGGTAAGTTCCGCATAAGCCTTGCCCGCCATCAGGTTGGCCGTGGCGCGGAGCGATTTGGCTCCATTGTCTTCTGCCACGCGAAGCGCCTCCATCGCATAAGCGCGAGCCTGCTCCATGTCGGTCGAAAAAGCTGCCTCGGTCAGCTTGTCCAACAATTCCATTTTACGAGCGGGGTCGGTTGTTTGTCGCAGCTGTTTTACCAACTCGACCGGGTTATTATCTTGTGCAACGGCCATGCCAGCATAAAAAAGCATGGCAAAAACAGGGTAGGTTTTTCTCATCGTCATTATGTGTTGTTCATGAAGCAAAGCCAGTCGTCGCTCTAGGGCAAATTGCGGCAGCAAGGTACGGAATATGGCCTCGTTTTTCAAATTGCGTTTGAGTCAGTCCGGCATTGGGATGGATGTACAGCGCATTCACTTCTACTTCGCCCGCAAAGATAACCGGCAAAGCGCACGTACTGGTAGCTACATCGGGAATGACAACATCCGAAAACTCATTGGGCGCAGCATGGGTACTCCAATTAGACGGGCAATGCCAATCGGTTTCCCGCCCCGGCGTGGCGCCTTTCCAGATGGTCGCTCCCTGAGCATAGATCACCCAATCAACGTTGAGGATTAAGGAGATAGCCCGGGCTTGAATGAAAACGGGCGACATCCCGAATTTCGCGATGCCGCCTGATATTTACTTTTAAAAACCTTGCTCATCTTTTGAGATAAGCAAGGTTGAAATCTGATTTACTTAGTGCTGTACCACAATCCGTTGCACACTTTCCACGCCGTTTTCTGAGCGCAGGCGGAGGAAATACACCCCGGCAGGCTGGTCGCTCAAGTCAAGCGGATAAGTGAAAACGGAACCTTCCGGCAAGGCGATGCTGCGCACCATTTTGCCCATCATATCCATTACTTCCAGTTGCAGGTTGCGTTCCGGCGCGCCGGCTACCGACAAGGTCATTTCGCCGCTGCTTGGGTTCGGGTAAACCGATACGCTCAAACCGTTTAATGCCTCAGTAAGCTGGCCACCTATGGCTAAGTTTTGTGTGCCACTGATGCTCACGTTGTCGAAACTGGCATTTGTGGTCACATTCACATTGATGCTTTCCGCAAACAAGCCGGCGTAGATGCAGCCGCTCATGCTGATCGTTGCCGAAAAGGCAAAATCCCAGTTCGAGCCATCGGTAGAAGTATAACCGGTAAAATTAGGGCCGTTGCGCACCAAGCGCAGCCACACGTGTGCCGGGCGGTTAAAATTCAGGATGCTTGCCGGTCCGTTGGTGGCGTTTCTGATTTCGCGGCGGACAATGCTGGTGAGTTGCGTTTTCAGCGCCACTTTTTTCGAGCCTGGCGCTAAGCTTTCGCGCAGGGTAACGCCTGCCCAGCCGCCACTTTGAACATTCAGTACGCGGGCGATGATT
>JBBRWA010000245.1:0-9377 GCA_038246345.1 Chitinophagales bacterium | reverse complement strand
TTCAATTCCCATAGATTTTCTTGGCTGCCGTTCCTGACCCCGCGGCTTCGTTCAACTCAAAGCTCCCGCAACCAAGCCCTTGGGCGGCTCGGTAGGGGAAAGGGCGTGCGGGGCTTGGCTGCGGGAGCTTTGCTAAAAGTTAGTCGCAATAAAATTGAAATATAAAAAATGAAATCAACCATATTCCTTCACTAAAAACTTTTACAATGAAACGACAACGGCTTTTTTTGCCAAAATTGTTGATTGTGCCCTTGGTTTTGGTGGCTACAATCTACTTTGGATGCTCAAAAGAGCAGACACTCCCTGATGGGACAATCGTGAACAACCAACCGGCATTTCTCTCAATCTTTGGCAACCAGCTATTTGAGATGAGCTACGAGGTGGAAACCTTCACGAGGATAAAGCCGCAGGGTGCGACAACCAGCGATATCGACAAGTTGACTGCCCAGCCGCTGGTTGGGCAGCAAAAGGTCAGCATGTCCGTCAGCGAAGACGGGGATGTGAACATGGAAATCGAGAACATGACCCCCGGGATAAACTTGAACGTCCCGGGCAACAACCTGCCGAACAACCTGCCCTCGCCACACAAGTCGGTATTCGAGAACGGGACGCTTACGCTGTTTTCAGCAACCGGGACTGAGCTTTACAGCACACCAGTAGAGACCTTCAAAATGAAGGAGTTGGCTTCCATGATAAAGATTGTAAGGCATGAAAAGTCATCGGAACTTATCAACGAGGCCATTATTGGTATGCAGTCCCAAACATACCGGGCGAAGCTGGACTCCATGCTGGCCTACCCGGCGGCTTTTGGGGTAACGGTGAGCAACCTGAACCAAACTGCCACAAGCGTCACTATCCCACCAACGGCAAACGGGCTGAACCAATCCGGTGGAGATGTCGTGCTGTTGGTTGACAGGCAGCGAAACCTCCTGTTGGGGGCAAAGACCTACAAGGGCAACGGGGATGCGCAGATGTGCATGATGATACAGTACGGCGACGGGGCAGTCCCCGTAATCAAGCGGATTCGGCAGGAAGTAATGGAAACGCTGCCGTCGGGGGCACAGGCACTCGTCGAAATGGTTTCTACCTTTACGAACTTAGAGTTGACCATCAACTAATTTCAAAACTAAAAATGAATAAAAATGAAAATCAAGACCATCATCATAAAATCGCTCTTGCTTTTTGGCATTACAATTTCTTGGCTGCTTGCTTCCGCCCAAGACCGGCCTGTTATCTGGGTACACGGACTGGGCGAAGATGGCACGACATGGGACATATACGACAACCTATTTGACGCAGAACGGCAGATTGACGGGAGAAGCCGTCCTTATAACGACGGCTCAGGAGTTGCCGCTTTTGCCACATCGGTCAGCGGTGGGATAACTACGGATTTCCCGGGCACTTCCGGAACGAATACAACCAACATCGGCATTGGTCACAGCTTGGGAGGCTTGGCAGTACGGGAACTTGACAGGACGAGGACAGGGACAACCCGTCGGCTTGGCGGATTGATTACCATTGGAACCCCCAACGACGGTGCCCCTATCGTTGCTTCCATCCGGAATGGCGATGTAACGGACGTGATGAACGATGCCTGCGAAAGGCTCTCGGCTGGGCCGTTCACGGCAATCCCATACGTGGGGGTAGTTGTGCAGGGGGTTAGCAACAACATAATCTGCAACATCTTGGCCAATGAAGTGCTGGATGGTATTTTTCAGAACCAGGCTACCGGGCCTTCGTTCGATGACGTTGTGGAAGGCAGTGGGTTGTTGACAACGCTGAACGGCAGCGCTCCCAATATCCCGGCAATATCCATTAGGGGCAACGAAAACAGCCCTGTGCATTGGCGGTTGTTGAGCTCGTTCGATACGGGCAACAGCGACGATACCAAATATGTTGAGATTGCCAATCTGATGAGGAACATCTACAACGGTTTCTATATCTATCATCTTTCAGCAGCGGTAGTAGGAGGGATTTTCGGTTTTATCAACCCAGCCGCATGGATTGCAGCGGCAATCCATGCGTGGAAGGCTTCACAATGGCACAAAGGGAAAAAATGGTTTGACCAGAGCGAAAGTATCTGGAACGGGTTGATAGGCTGCACGGGAGGATTCCAGGACGTAACCGTGTCTTACACTACCCAAGTGGTGAACTGCAACTGTTTCGGCTACACAGGCTCACAACCATGGATTGACTGCGTGATGAACATGTGTGGCGGCTCGTTGAATGGCTGTTGGCAGACCGTGACTTATACGACTTCGATAGCGGTGAACAACTCGTCGGACGGGCTTTTCTGCGACCAGACGCAGTTGATTAATGGTCTGCCCAGCGGTAACTATTACGAGGCAAAGGGCGTGAACCACATGGAGGAGACCAATACTACCAACGGGACGACGAATAGTGGGAACGATGAGGTGGCAGATAAGTTTAGGGGGATTTTTGGTGACAGGACCGACATATTCTTTATCCCTCAATAACATAATACATAATAGTCGAAAATGAAAAATTTTATGCCCAGTTTGGGCTTGTTTTTGATTTTAGCATCTCCTTCTTGCAAGAAGGAGATGCTTTCTCCAACTACCAATTCCAAGGGAGAGATTACCCATCTGCCCCATCTCTGGAAGTATTCCTTGCACAAGGACGGAAAGTTTCACAGCAACAGCCAGATAAAGGCAAACCTGTTATTTGACAACAAGGTACTTGTCGGGACTACAGAAGGGCAGGGGGACAACTGGCTGAATGCCGTAGACATTGAGACCGGAAAAGAACTTTGGAAGTGGAACGATATTTATCAGCCACCCACGGAAATGATGCACGTCAATTATTTCTATGAATACAACGGCAAGATGGGTTATATAGTTGGCAGCCGGCATTATTCCATTGACCTTGAGACGGGCAAAACGCATTGGAAAATAAAAAGAATTAGTTCTTTTGATGATGAAATAGTGGGTATCAGTAATGATTATTTTGCTATGGGTCAGCCCACTGATACATTAGATGATTATGCAGTTTATTCTGTATTCCAAGGCAATTTTGAGACAGGTGACCTTCAGCCCATTCTGATGCCAAATGTCAATGTCAATATCCCCAATCAACAAAAAATACTCAGAACTGGGGTAACTTCTATTAGTTGTTTCATGGAAGGCAGCGATACTATGCTACTTTTAGCTTGGCAAGATGTTTTTCCTGAAAATCATTTCCAGTCCTACCTTGGCCTGTACAATTTGAGCAAAAAGGAATGGGTTTACGAGAAGTCGGTATTGAACGAGCCCACTTGGAACGGTGGGTTGCTGACCCCTATCACCATTTATGATGGCAGAGCATATATGAGCGTTGGCTATGAACTCATATGCCACGACGTTTGGACTGGCGAGTTGATTTGGAAAAAGCAATACTCGAGCGAAATCTTTTTCTCCGGGTTTGTTGTGGCAGATGGGCGGGTGATTGCCAACAACGAGAATAAAATACTTTACTGCTACGACGCTGCAACAGGCAACCTTTTGTGGACAGGGGAAGGCGCTGGGACAAGCAGTCGCTTGAAGGACAGATACCTCAATGAAGTGGTCTATTTCAGTGGCAGCAGCAGTGGATATATCCATGCCGTTGATGCCCGGAACGGCAAGACACTATGGAAGCTCGACCCCGCCAAGATGGGCGATGGGGCTGATTTCTGGAAAGGAGACATCTACGTTGTCCCGGGAAGAAATGGAGAGAAAGGGAAAGTCATCGCTCTCACCCCGATGAATGCTTATTGCTTTGAAGCCTACCGATGAGTAAAATTCCATCAAAAGAATAAACCTGAATCCGTGAAGCATTTTCACAAGTTGCTGAAATCAATTCATTATGAAAAGTAAAGACAGTTTCTTTCTTTTTTGCTATGAACTGATTATCAATGAGTTATAAAAACCCTTCACGGATTCAGGAATAAAAGCGACTAACAACGCACTCCCGACCATGCCGCCCAGAGCCACACCCGCAATGCCAACGCAGGGCGGCACGGCGTGAGTGCGCCCGTTATCTCAAATCATAAAACAAAAAAATAAATATCAAAAATGGAGAAACGGTACCAAAAAATTCTAATACTCGCCCTTCTTTTGGGCTTAAATGTCTTCCTTACAAGCAGACTTTATGCCCAAAGTTGCTACATTCGACTTTTTGACGCTTCGGGCATTGAGCCAAACCAGTTTCAACTAACCGCATTGGAAACTGCTGCCTGCCGACTTCGAGACAGTATGCCGACGGCTTTTCAGAGTTCGTTCAAGGTGTACGATTTTGGCTTCTATCTACATAATGAAAACATGATTGGCGGATACCCGGAGATGTTTCAGGCGGCTATTACTCAGGTAGAAACCCAGAGCCAATACTACCTGCTTTTCGGAAAGCAAACGGACAAATCAGGGATTTACACCAAATTTTGGTATGCCTTAAAGATGCCCACTACTGCACAATTTTCATGTATGACCGCCTTGCAACGGGAGGTTTACAAAAAAAGAGTTGAGGCAAAAACGAATGAAAAATATGCGGTAAAGCAAAATGCCTATTTTACCTACCATGAGGCCGAAATCGCGGGGATACAAGAACTTATGAAAATCATCGCCGAGATAAAGGACTGCTGCGTAGCCAATCGAAATGGAGTGGCAGAAAGGTCGGCGGGCTGCGACGGGTGTAGCGACGAGGTCGCAAGTCAATTCTTTCAACTTCAAGGCTTTGAAAAGGTCAGCCTTAACATTTCTACCGCTGTGTTCGCCAATATCAACACAGCAAAGGTAAAGGACTATTCTTTTCACAAAGTCGCTGTTAGCGGCCAAACCGACTACCTTGGTGAAATTATGAGTGGCCAAGTAGAAGAGTTTAACCAGTGGTTTTCCTTTAATCTTTTGGTCACCTCATATCCATCACTTTGCGTTGATTCAATTTCAGGGAGCAATCTTGATGCATTCAAGTACAAGGAAGACTTTAATTGCCAGATAAATTATCCATCGGGCGAGGGGCTGAAACCATCCGACATTAAAATCACTTGGAACAAAAAGGCGGGCTCGTGGATCAAAGATGCCAGTACTGCTGATATCATCATCAGTTTGTTAAAGTGCAAAATCAATAGGTTTTTGGGTGTGAGTTCAGAAGACTGCTTCAACATCCTGTCCATTCCACCTTGGACAGCGAATATGAACGATATGCCTGAATTTGACTTTATTTATGCCGTATATGTTCATAGCCTGAACGCGGGAGTAAGCATTTTTGATTTGATTGAAGGATATAAGGATTTTGGGGGCGAGGGAACGGGAACAGACCCAGGCTATGTGATAATACAAAATGGCATCACGGTCGTAAGCACTTCGGTCGCATCTACCGTTCCCACGACAGGGACTTTGATTGGTTTCAGTCGCCGAAATCCGCCCAATGTTGAAGACATGCAACATGGGACTAATGGCGATTGCTCTGGGATTATGTTCAACTGCATGACCAATACAGGGGGAACAGCCAACCATACCTTGACTGATGAAGACCTAAAAAACCAAATGCGTAGCCTGATGACTTTTTTCAGTCTGGATCCGATAGAGGGTATTGCAGTATCGTTTGCGGAACGCTTCTTCAATAAAATTTCGTCCGATCACTACGCTACGGATTTGAGCGAACATGTCAGATGGAATCCGGTTATGCTAAACTACATGACTGGCTTTGGAGCCGAGTTAAATAAAGCGTTGAAAAACAACAATGGAAATATTTACCTAAGTGAAGCATTAAATTTGGGAGATAAGCCTCCGCATTTTACGGGTTGGGAGAACAGGTGGCGGGGGTATACGATTACGATGAACAATACAGAAACAGCGGAGATTTGGTATATGGGCAATTTTAATCTCGACAACAGCACAAAGGTTTGGTCAGCAGATTTTTATTTTGAAGTTACCGATCATTTTGGATTGGATAAACATGATGCAATTTTATACCAAGGCTACCATACAGGATTTGCCGCTTGGTGGGCCTTACAGCACAAAAGGAATTATCTGCCTTTTAGGACCAAAATTACCCTATTCGCAACTTTAAAAGGGCAAATATGACCACTCAGCAATATTTATTTAACACCATTCATCTTGCTACGTTTTACATAGGCATAGCCCTATTGTATTCCTCATGCGTATTGAATGACCCTAATAAAATGGAGATAACTTTGTTTGAACCAAAGTGCCGAGTTGACACACTAATTAATAACAACAAAATATTTACGTATAATGTAATTTCATATTTGGTTGAGGGTTACCAAAGTTCCGCAGCACATGAAGCCAAACTTGATAGTTTCGTATGCGCAATTCGGGATTCGACATGGGCTAATTATGCTCAATGTCTAATTCTGGTTTACAAAAAAAGCAAACACATAAACAACGAAAATATTAAAAAAAACCCTCACGACTATTACGACTATTCACAAGAAAGCGATTTTATATATCAGTATCGTTGGTCAAAACAAATAGGTTACACTAAAACAGCAGGAAATGGAAAGGAGTATTTTGATAATGTAATGTGTAAATAAGAGAGATAACTCTGCATGGCTGCCAACCGCTCGCTATACGCGGCGGTGCGCAGTCATGCCCCCGTTGGCACAAATTAGAGTAAAATAAATACCCAACCAGACAAAGAAGGCCAGCTTTTGGCAAAAACCATCAGGTCTGATCTTGGGCAACAATTGATTCTAATTTGCCGGCATAACGGTGGAAATCCTCAGCCACCTTACAAGTTGAGGCATTATTTACTGACCTAAAAAGGTCTAAACCATCCATCCAGCATGAAACAATCGTTTTTCATTCTCCTTTTCTTTTTGGCTTACGCGAGTAAAGCCTACACACAGACTTCGGCATTTACCCTGACAACCGCCCATACAGGGTTGGATGCCGACCAAAACAAGGTGCTGGCTTATGTTTCCAATCTCCCCCGAAACGGAAGTTTAAAGTATTTAAACTGGGATGCACAAGGTCTTGTTAACAATAACGGAACTATTTCCATTATCCTCCCCAACGAGAATAACGATCAGCCTATTAATTTTGAAATACTTGATGCTGATTTTGCTTCTACTACTGAATATGCTCTTTACGGAAAAGGAAATCTCGGAAATATATCCCTGTACGTTACTCCACAGGGTATAGGTGGCACAGTTGACCTTGTCAGTAAGGTTTACGGCATCTTCCCTCTTGGCGGGATAAAAGGTACGCTTGTCGAGCTCGCCCAGACCGGGGCTGAAATCCCGCTGTGCGGTACCGAAACAGAAAACAATCAAGAGGCAGCGAATTATTGCGACGAAGATTGCGGCCGAGCCGTACTTGACATCTTGGCACTAGTTACCCCCGGAGCCAGACAATGGGCTGCCGACAACTGGGGTTGGCTGGGGCACTGGTTCTTGTTTGTGGAGACCCACAATATCAATGGCGCTTTCATAAATAGTTTGGTGCCGGACAAAAGAGTAAGGGTCAAAATAATGGACTATTCGCCCGATTTTAATCTCATTTCAGACCTTACAACAGATCTTACTGCATTCAGGAACAGTTCAAATGCCCAGCAACTTGCACTACAAAATGGTGCAGATATCAGGATATTATTGACTAATGAGGATTATGCCAACACCTCAGGTGCATTTGGTGCAATACCTGCTGATCAAGGAGACCCTACTACAACAAACAAAGTCGGGATAGTAGACGTGCCTTTCATCGGGCCTATCCGCTACACATTCGCGCACGAAGTTGCCCACCATTTTGGATGTTGGCACAGCACGCCCACCATTTCAGGTTGCCCAAATGGAATGAACATGGCCAATGGCAGAAATACAATTATGGCCAATGGGACTCCTGCCGCGCCATTTGCACCAAATAATACAAGAATCCAACATTTTTCCAATCCGGATGTTTTATTTGGGGGACAGGCAACTGGTGTTGCTGGTATCCGTGACAACGCCGCCCAAATCCGGGGTGCATTTTGCGAAGTGGCCAACAACTTGCCAGATCAATACTCTGTACTAATTTCAAAAAATACAATTGGCCCAATTTGTGTAGGCGAAACCCATACGTTTAGGGCCGATGTCGTTGAAGGTATTTGTGAAGACCCATTTACGCTCTCCTATAACAATTGCGCTACTGGCCCTTATCAGTATGAATGGAGGATCAGCAATTCCCCGGCTTTTAACAATAGCCAGATAATAGGCAATTCCCAGAGTGTCACTTTTACGATTCAATACTGTCCATTCTACCTTCGGGTAACAGTAGTCAGCGCCAATGGATTGACAACGACTTCAACGAGGCTTTTCAACTGCGCTCCTTTTGTCGTTTGCGACCGTGGCAGCAATAAGCCAACCGAAGTATATAGCAACATTCGCTGTATCCCCAACCCAGTTAATGATCTATTGAAGGTATTGTACGATGGAATAGGGAAGGCAACCAACATAACCGTAACAGACATTACGGGCAAAACAAAGGCAATGGCCAATCTGGGCAGCAACCAGGGTGAGATCATGTTGGACGTATCGGCTCTACAGCCGGGACTGTGGTTCTTGCATGTGCAAGGCGTTGAAAAAGGCCAAACGCTAAAATTCACCATTATTCGATAACAATAAGGGCATAAATCTCAATGCTTTATGGCCTTACTATAGCCAATGCAAAGTAGTTGTGAAAAACAAAAATACACAATCTATTGATTGTCATCTTAATATCAAAATTTTATTTTCACGACCACTTTGCATTGTCTATAACAATATAGATTGTCATGGATATCAAATTTTTTCTTGTTTTGCTTTGTGCAGCCACAATCTTCCAAAATTGCCAAAAATCAAAAGAGCCGGAGTTCTTTAGTACAGAAACCGATCTAATCCCCTTGTATTTTTCACCGGACAGTTTTATTTGTACGGCAACGAAAGAAGTTCCTGGTTTGGGATCAATTCATTGGACGGCTAACATCCTAGGAGCGATTCGAGAGGGAAAGTTGTCCATTACATTCATCACTTACGAAGACTCGGTCAATGTCTATGCTCGAGAGCGGCTATCGTTCCGAAATATTCCACTTGCAATCGGAAGCAACAGGCTCAAAAATGATACATATTTGCCTTTTAGTTCTTACAGCAGATGGCTTTCCGATGGGGATGTGGTAAATGCGTCATGGGAACTTGATACTGAAATGGATAATATTTTGGAGGTGATCCAGTTAGATACAATTTCGAGGATCGTAACCGGAAAATTCAATGTTCACTTTAAAATAACCACACAAGGAAGTTTTGGTTTCGTACATTCAGAGCGAATAAACTTTAAAAATGGGAGTTTTAACACGAAGTATTAATATGTGCTAACTCTGCATGGCTGTCAACAGCTTCCTAAACGTTGCTGTATGCAGCCATGCCCCCG
>JBBRWA010000244.1:0-9408 GCA_038246345.1 Chitinophagales bacterium | reverse complement strand
CCAACAGCCAACAGCCAACAGCCAACAGCCAACAGCCAACAGCCAACAGCCAACAGCCAACAGCCAACAGCCAACAGCCAACAAATTTATACAGAAGCACCAACTATTGGTGGAACTTTGCTTTTTTTGCAGAAAAATATATTCAACATGAAACATCTTGATCGCCGCGATTTCCTCAAAACCACTTCCCTGGCCCTGGCTGGCACTGCCCTGGCTGCGCACAAACTGCCTTTTGATATGGGGGCTTACCCTACCACAAATTTAGGCCTCCAACTTTGGAGCGTCCGGGATGCTATGGGCATTGATGCGGCTTCTACGATTGTTGCTTTGGGGCAAATGGGCTACCGCAAAGTAGAAGGCTATGGCTACAAAGAGGGGAAAATGTTCAACGTGCCGATTGCCGATTATGCCAAGATGTTGAAAGACAACGGCATGTCAACGCCTTCGTGCCACCACCCAGTGACTTCCGGCGATTGGGACGGGAAAATACTTTCCGACAGCCTGAAAAAGGCTCTTGACGATATGGCAAGTATTGGCCAAAGCTATGTCATAAACCCCTGGATGGGTGATGATGAACGCGGACGCATCGCCAAAATGGTAGAAGCTTTCAACGCTGTGGGCGAATACTGCAGAAAAGCGGGCATGAAATTCGGCTACCACAACCACGATTTTGAATACACGAAACGTGGTCCCGATGGGCGGCTGCTCATCGAGTGGCTGCTACATGAAACCGACCCGAAACTCGTCACCATGGAAATGGACATGTATTGGGTGGCTTTTGCCAAACACAATCCCATCGATTGGTTGAAACTGTACCCTGGCCGATGGGAGCTTTGCCACGTAAAAGATATGGCAGATACGGACAAACGCGAGTCGATTGAAGTTGGCGACGGCACCATTGATTTTTCTTCCATTTTCAAGCTCTCTTCCACGGCGGGAATGAAATATTACATCATTGAATTGGAACACTACCGCACGACTTCCATGGAGGGCGCGAAAAAATCGCGGGCAGGGTTTATTAATATTCGTTGATCAGGACAGGTAGTATTACCCTTCAGCTTCCACCAGGTATTTTTCCCGTATTACCGCCAAATGATGCAAATGGTGCCCTAAAATAATGAAAAAATAGGCACGCACCGAAACCTTCCAATTGCTGGCCACACCGGTAAATTTGGACTGCTCTTCGCTGCACTGCTGGCAAAGGAAAATGGTATTGTCGCGCACTGCCTTCCATTCTTTGAGCAAATCTTTGGTCGTACGGCCAGAGACATCCACCTGTTCCATCCAAAAATCCTGGTTGAACCCCGGCAGCCCGATCCGGTCGGCCCGCATAAACGAGAGGGTGCGATAGGCAAACACCCGTTCGGTATCGATCAGGTGCATCATCAATTGTTTGATGGTCCATTTGCCGGGAGCGTAGGCGAAATCGCCCATTTCCTCGGGTAGCCCGGAGAGCAACAGTTGTGTTTCCCGGAATGATTTTCGGAGCAAACTGAGCGCTGCGCCGCGCGGTGGCACCATGTTGAGGTATGTTTCGTGGAAAGGGGCGTATTCGCCTTTTTTGGGTCTTTTCATTTTTAGTTGCTGGTTGATTGTTGATCGTTGTTCGTTCTCATTTGCTCGGGTATTGCTTGGCTTTGGGGTGAAGGGTGCTTTTGTTTTTCAACAATTATCCTCTTTCGCTCAAATTGAAGCAAATATGGCATCTTTTGGGGAATGAAATGGTGTGAAGCAACTAAATATTATTGCGGCCAATTGAAAATCGACGAACCCCTCCACGCAAAAGCTAAGGTAAATCTTGATATTTTAGCCAAATAGGCCACAACGCCAAACTAACGCGCAGGTAGCACCGCGTTCACGCGGTCCGGAAGAGGTACTTTAGGGCTCGGAAAGCATAAAAAAAATAATGTTAGGTAAAAAATAATGTCCATACCCTTTTTCGCGGGCCTGAAGGCCCTCATCCAGACCGCGTGAACGCGGTGCTACCAGCGCGTTGCTTAAAGTATTTCAAGATACTTTGGCCAAACACACCTCAATGCCAAACCCAACGCGAACGATCAACAAACAACTATCAACAAACAACCTCCATCGAATTCCCTACTTTTGCCGCAAATCCAATCCGCCTTGACACTTTACCTCATCCCTACCCCTATTGCCGAAAATGCCCTGCACACCCTGCCCGCGCATACCATTGAAATCGTGCAAAAAATCGACGTTTTCATCGTAGAACGCGCCAAAACCGCCCGGCATTTTGTGAAATCGCTGGGACTCAGCAAGCCCTTGCAGGAAATGATTTTTACGGAAATAGGCGAACACCATGCCCCGGAAGATGCTGAAGCCACCTTTCGCGAAGCCCTGGCCGCAGGCAAAGACATCGGCTTGCTCTCGGAAGCGGGCTGCCCCGGCGTGGCCGATCCAGGGGCGGTCATTGTAGCCCTGGCGCATCGGGAAGGCGTAAAAGTGGTGCCGTTGGTAGGGCCGTCTTCTTTGTTGCTGGCCCTTATGGCTTCCGGCATGAATGGCCAGTCCTTTACTTTCCACGGTTACCTCCCGGCCAAACGGCCCGAACTGGCCAAAGAACTGCGCCGCCTGGAAAACCTCGCCCGCAACCACGACCAGACCCAGCTCTTTATCGAAACTCCCTACCGCGCCCAAATGGTGCTGGAAGTAGCCCTGGAAACCTTGCAAGCGGATACCATCTTTGGCTTGGCACAAGACCTTACCGGTGCTGCGGAATTTAACCTTTCCCTGCCCGTGAGCGCCTGGAAAAAAATGAACCTTGAACCATTGCAGAAGTTGCCCGCTGTATTTTTGCTGTACCGACAGAAATAGTACCTTAGCCCTGCCTTTCCACCACAAGCACATTTTTTGCCCCTCCTAAACCGGTAGCATTAGCTGCCTTTTGTGTTTTGTTTACCATACGCTGAATAGGTTTGATTCTGTAAACCTATGTCAGGACGTGACACATCGCTCATCTCTCGTCTCTCATCTCTCATCTCTCATTATCAAATTACCTCATTATCACATTAGTCACATAGTATGAAAACCCGTACCCTCTTCCTTGCCCTCATCCTCGCCCTACTCGGCATCTGGTATTTTGCCTCAAGATCAAACGGCACTATACTCAGCGATCGCCCCAACGACCCTTGGGTATTCCGCTCCGTGCTCGACAAACAGCCCCGCATGATCACCTTTGCCCTCAACGACAGACTCTGGGTATCCTACTCCACCGACTCCTGCGCGCTCTACAAGGCATGGTCGGGCAGTGCCGATTTCACCGGCGCCGTGTACAACATGCGCCACGGCCCGCAGCCTATGAGCATCGGCCGCGCCTGGTTTGAAAACAAGCACCACCAACCTTGGTCGGTAACCATCGGCGGCAAAAAGGAGCAGCCCCGCACCGATTACAAAGGGCACCGCTATACCAAAAATGGACAAGCTGAAATCATGTACGACCTCGTGTTGGAAAGCGGCCAACGCATCCGCATCAACGAACGCCCCGAATACATCGAGCGCGACCACCAACCCGGTTTTGAACGCAGCTATTCCGTGGAAAATGCACCCGCTGGCGCCGTCATCGAATTAAAGTCGAATGTGGCTTCCATCACCGTGCCTAGCAACGTGGAAACAAACGGCACCTGGACGACCACCGAGTCAAAACCCCTGGAAAATGAAGCAGGACTTGCTGCCATCTCTATCGACGGCAGCCTTGCCCTGAACGCAAGCGGTAGCACCCGCTTTACCGCCATGTTCGTCAATCAACCTTTGATCGCCAACCCATTCGACGACCAGCGCGCCGCCGAAGAAGCCGGCGGATCGGGCAGCAAAGCTGTCAGTCCCGGCGAAAAACTGATGGCCAAAAGCGATTGCCGCACCTGCCACAATGCTACGGTGAAAACCGTCGGCCCGAGCTATACCGATATCGCCGAGCGCTATAAAAACACCCCTGAAAACCAGGAGATGCTCACCCAAAAAGTGATCAAAGGCGGCTCCGGCGTGTGGGGCATTGCCGCCATGAGCGCCCACCCCGACCTGATGCCCGAAGACGCAAAAGCCATGATCTCGTACGTGCTGTCGCTCGATGAAGGAGAAGACGATGGCGAAGGCGGCGGCGGCGTGGCCAAAAGCCTGGATCAAATCCCGCAAGACAAATGGCTCAAAGCCGACAATGCTGTGGGAGATCGCGACCTCATGCCCGGCCTTTTGGTAAAATTGTGGACTTCCACCAAGAGCCTCAGCAAGCTCAGCGACCTGCCCAGCGAATCGAAACCCGCCCTCACCGCCATTGCCAACAAAATCGAAGCCAGCGCCCAGGATTTCGGCGAGTACAAAAGCGACTTCGGGCTGCATGCTTCCGGCTATCTTTTCCTGGAAAAAGACGACAACATCGTATTCCAACTCAGCAGCGACGACGGCAGCAAACTATACATCGACAACCAACTTTGGATCGACAACGATGGCTCGCACGGCATGGCACCCAAGGAAGCTGAAATTGCCCTACGCGCTGGATATCACCCCATTCGCGTCGAATATTTCCAGGGCGGCGGCGGCTCAGGTATTGAGTTGAAATGGACGCGCTTTGGCAACCTCGGGTTTACCGTGATCCCGGAAAGCAATTTTTACCACAGAAAATCGGACGACAGCGGCGGCTTGCCCGCCATGTCAAAAACCGTCAACGCCATCCCCGGCGACGGTGCTTCCCTGGCCGAAGTGCACCCATCCTACGACCTCACCCAGGCGCGCCCCGAAGGATTTTTACCCAAAGTGGCCGGCATGGATTTCCTGCCCGACGGTCGATTGGTGGTTTCCACCTGGGACGCTACCGGCGCGGTGTACCTGCTCGACAAGGTGGAAACGGGCGACCCGAAAAAGATTACCGTGAAACGCATCGCACAAGGATTGGCGGAGCCATTGGGCTTGAAAGTCGTGAACGGCGTTATATATGTCCTTCAAAAACAAGAGCTTACAAAACTCATTGATACCAACGGCGACGACCAGATTGACGAGTACGAATGCTTTGCCAAGGGTTGGCGGGCATCGGCCAATTTCCACGAATTTGCATTCGGCCTGGCGTACAAAGACGGCTATTTCTATGCCGCCCTGGCCACGGCCATCAATCCCGGCGGTGCCAGTACTCGCCCGCAGGTGCTGGATCGTGGCAAAGCAATACGCATCAGCGAAAAAGATGGCAGTGTGGAGTTTGTCGCCCGCGGCTTGCGCACGCCCGATGGTGTGGGCATTGGCCCCGACGGCGAGGTGTTCATCACCGACAACCAGGGCGACTGGCTGCCCGCCTCTAAACTGGTGCATGTAAAACAAGGTGCTTTCTATGGCTCCTTCTCGGTCGACAGCGCCACGGTGGCGCAATTGCCCATTACCCAGCCCGTTGTCTGGTATCCGCAGGATGAAATTGGCAACTCGCCAACCCAGCCGATTGTGCTGAACGACGGCCCTTACAAAAACCAATTGCTGGCCGGCGACGTTTGCTATGGCGGTTTGCAGCGCGTATTTATGGAAAAAATAAACGGCGACTACCAGGGCTGTGTGTTCCGCTTTTCCCAGGGATTTGAAGGTGCCACGCACCGACTCGCCTGGGGTCCTGACGGTGCCTTGTACATGGGCATGATCGGCAATCCCGGCAATTGGAGCCAACCAGGTAAACTCTGGTACGGCCTCCAGCGCATGAAATACAACGGCAATTCCGTGTTTGAAATGCTGGCCATCCGCGCCAAAACCAACGGCATGGAAATCGAATTCACCGAGCCGTTGCGCGAAGGCGATGGCTGGGATGCCAATTCGTACGCCGTCAAGCAATGGTGGTACAAGCCAACTGCTGAATACGGCGGCCCAAAAATGGACGAGACAACCATGAATGTGCAATCAGTCACCGTTTCAGCCGACCGCAAAAAGGTGTTTCTGGAAATTCCGGGCTTGAAGCCACAACACCTGGTACACATCCAACTGCGCAACCTGCCCCTGTCCGACCTCGACCATGAGATTTGGACCACGGAGGGCTGGTACAACTTAAACGCCATTCCTGCCGACGACAATGGCGTAGTTGCTACTCCGCCAACGCGGGCAGTGCCAATAGACAATACCTTGACGGAGAAGGAAAAACGCGACGGCTGGCAATTGCTTTTTGACGGCCAAAACATTACTGGCTGGCATAATTACGGCAAAACCAGCATCGGAAAATCCTGGATCATTGCCGATAATTCCATCCACCTTGATGCCAAGCCAAACCCCGCTGGCGGCTGGCAAACTTCCGACGGTGGCGACATCGTGACAGCCGAGGAATACGGCGATTTTGAACTGACCCTGGATTGGAAAATCGGCGCTTGCGGCAATTCCGGCATTATATATCATATCCAGGAAGACCTTGCAAAGTATGATTACGTTTGGAAAACCGGCCCAGAAATGCAGGTGCTCGACAATGCCTGCCACCCCGATGCCAAGTTTCCCAAGCACCGTGCGGGCGACTTGTACGACCTGGTAGAAGCAAAATACGTAACCGTGAAACCGGCAGGCGAATGGAACCACGCCAAGTTGGTGTTCAAAAACGGGAAAGTGGAGCATTGGCTCAATTACCGCAAACTGGTGGAGTTGCAGATGTTTGAAAACGGCAAACCGACTAAACGCTGGCTGGAATTGATTGCCGGCAGCAAATTCCCGAAACAGCCCGCACCAGATTTCGGCTTGTTTGCCAAAGGGAAAATCGCGCTGCAAGATCACGGCGATCCAATTTGGTATAAAAACATCAAGATCAGAAAGTCGCCATGAATAAACTCCGCTGCCAAAAACACCTTTTCAGCCTCAATCAGGTATGCCTCATTATGGTAGTTACAGTACAATGACGTATATGCCCAAAGAAAATGACAAATAGAACCAACCCTAAAATACTAACATGGCTCATCGCAGCAGTATGGGCAGCGAACGGACTTTTATGTAAAGTTTTAAACGTAGTGCCACGTCATGAACAAATTGTTGCAAGAATTTTAGGCGACGCCTATTCCAGGCCATTGACGTTATTAATCGGGCTTGCAGAAATATTGATGGCTATTTGGATTTTAAGTCGATTTAGGCCACGGTTAAATGCCCTGGTTCAAATCGCAGTTGTGGCGACCATGAACACGATTGAGTTTATTCTTGCTCCTGACTTGTTGCTTTGGGGTAAATTCAATTCATTTTTTGCTTTGTTATTTATTTCGGTCGTATTCTACAACGAGTTTTACCTTAATAGAAAGTTATCTCAACAGACATAATGCTTTCCTTTTTAAAAAAACATCCCTTTGCGGTTGAAGCGTTTTTTAAAAGCTCGCTTGTTTTGACTTTTTCGGTGCAAAAAGAAGCATTGCAAAGCCTCATACCTGAATGCTTACAACTGGACACTTTTAACGACAAGTATGCCTTTATTGCCGTTGCAATGGTTCAGACAAAGGATTTGCGGCCGAAAGGTTTCCCTAAATTTATGGGCAACGACTTTTTCCTGATTGGCTACCGTATATTTGTTCGATACACAACCCATGAAGGCAAGCATTTGCGGGGTTTATACATACTGAAATCAGAGACAGACAAAAAGAAGATGGAATTCATGGGCAATATTTTTACCCAGTACAATTATTCGACAACCGACGTTTCGCAGGAAAAGACGGCATCAAAACTAGAAATAAAATCTTCTAAATCAAACTTTTTTGTTTCAATTGACAATTCGGAAGATGCGGTTTCATTACCTGAAAACTCCGTATTTGCGAATTTTAAAGAAGCGAGAAGATTTGCAGGGCCGCTGCCGTTCACCTTTACGTACAATGCGGTCACAAAGGAGGTTTTAATCATTGAAGGCGTCCGGCAAAACTGGATACCAAATCCAATAAAGGTTCTGGACTATAATTTTTCATTTTTAAAATCAATAACCCTTGAAAGCCCTGTATTAGCAAATGCTTTTATCATCAATAATATTCCTTATTATTGGAAAAAAGGCAGGATAGAAAAATGGAGGTCATGAGAAAACCATTTCAAGGCGTATTAAATATAATTCGTTTCAATTGGCATTATTATATCATTGCCTTTGTCTTAGTTACTATCATTTTGCTTGCTGCCAATAAGCTTGGCAACCCAATTCAAATACCTATTTACTTCCTTTCTTTTTTAATTTCTGTTTCAGTTTTAGCTTCGCTTTTATTTTCCTTTTATGTTTACGACTTATCAGGGCTTTATAACTTAGCGTGGGTAAAGCAAAGTGGTGCTGAGAGCTTGATTGTTAATATCAATGCAGGATTTGACGAGACAAGCGAATTGCTACTGAACAAATTCAAAAGTACTGAACTTATTGCGCTTGATTTTTACGATCCCAAAAAACACACGGAAGTTTCGATAAAAAGAGCAAGAAAGGCTTACCCACCTTTCTCTAATACAAAGCAAATTACCACAAACAGGTTACAACTTGCCGACAATTCAGCCGACAAAATATTTGTCATACTGTCTGCGCACGAAATTCGAAAAAACAACGAAAGAATTATCTTTTTTAAGGAATTAAAAAGGGTGGTTAAGCCAAATGGACAGATTTATATTACAGAACATTTGCGGGATATGCCTAATTTTTTAGCCTATAATATTGGATTTTTACATTTCTATTCAAAGCGTATCTGGTTGACAACTTTCAATGCTGCTGGGTTGAAAATAAAAGAAGAATTAAAAATAACGCCCTTCATTTCAACATTTATCCTGCACAAAAATGGAAATACAATTTAAAATAATTGGTGTCATTTTAATTGCATTGGCGTTGGCGCATGGTGTTTTCCCAAAGTATTTTAACTGGGGCAAAGAGCTTAAATCAATAAGCCTCATCAACAAACAAATGATGGAAGTTCATACTTTTTTTATTGCGTTTGTAGTTTTCTTAATGGGGTTGCTTTGCATAACCTCAGCATCCGAGTTAATAGACACACCTCTTGGAAAAAAAATATCACTTGGTCTTGGCGTATTTTGGTCAATCAGGCTTTACGTTCAGTTTTTTGTCTACTCACCAACCCTCTGGAAAGGAAAGAAATTTGAAACAACAGTGCATATTTTATTTTCGGCACTTTGGACATATCTGAGCATCATATTTTTGGCAAACTATTTCAATTGACTAAGAAAGTTGCCATGAATAAACTCAGCTGCCAAAAACACCTTTTTAACCTCGATCCCGGCATTCACTACCTCAATGGGGCCTATATGTCGCCCCAATTGCAGTCGGTAGAAAGCGCCGGGATCGAGGCCATGGTGCACAAGCGCTCGCCCAACCGCAACAGCCCCCAGGATTTTTTCACCAACCCGGAACGGCTGCGGGGCTTGTTCGCGCAATTGGTGCATGCGCCGTCCGCCGACCAGATATGCCTGATTCCGGCAGTCTCTTACGGCATGGCCATT
>JBBRWA010000243.1:0-9438 GCA_038246345.1 Chitinophagales bacterium | reverse complement strand
TTTGTTAATGTGATAATTTGATAATTAGCCAATTTGATAATGGCCAACAATTTTTGGTATTTATGGTAAGGGATGTTTTTTGAGGTGTTTTGGTAAATTTAATGATATTGCACCCAAAATCAAAACAACATGGAAAGCAAAGGTATCTTTTTCGTCGGTTGGGGCACGTTGGCATTGTTGAATGCGGGTCTTGCTCAATCTAAAAACCGAAGTGGTTTCACTTGGTTTATTATCTCCCTCTTTTTAGGCCCCGCAGCTACTTTTTTGCTGGTGACCTTTTTTCGAAAAACGGTTTAATAGCCAAGCAAGAACACCATCAAATTCGCTAAAATGCAGGTTCCAACGCCTTGGCTGCACCTACCTCATTTCCAAGAGGCTTGTATTCCGCACTCCGCATTCCGCACTCCGCACTCGTCAATATCCTGCTGCTGCGTCGTCGCCCCGCGTATCCGCCACGCCCTGCCATTTGTTGTTCGAAAGCCGAATGATTGCTTCCACCCTGCCGATGGGGTCGCGAGGGTTGAGCGTATGCCCTTTCTTTTCCAGTGCTGCTTGAACTTCCGAGGTCAAGCCCTCTTCTTCAAAAGAAATATGGTCGGGTTTCCATTGGTGGTGGAAACGTTTGGCTTGAACGGCTTCTGGCAATGTCATGCCGAACTCGCCGACGTTTACTAAAATTTGGAATACGCTGGTGGGGATGGTGGTGCCACCGGGCGTTCCAACGATCATCCAGGTTTTTCCATTCTTGCTCACAATGGTGGGTGTCATGCTGCTGAGCGGGCGCTTGGCGGGTGCAATGGCGTTGGCTTTTCCGCCAATGGCACCGTACATATTGGCCACGCCGGGTTTCGCGCTAAAATCGTCCATTTCATTGTTGAGGATAAATCCTGCGCCACCGACAACCGTGCGGGAGCCGTAACTATCGTTTAGGGTTGTGGTGATGGATACGGCGTTGCCTTCTCTATCGACCACGCAATAATGGGTGGTTTCCTCACTTTCTTTGATTGCCCCAGCAGTCAAACCATCACTTTTTGTTGCAGTATCAGCCTTGAAATCAGCCATACGTTTGTGGATGTACTCCGGGTTGCAGAGCATTTTAAGAGGTACTTTATAAAAATCAGGGTCGCCCATGTGCACAGCGCGGTCGGCGTAAGCGCGGCGCTCGGCTTCCACCATCAGGTGCACGGCTTCGGCACTGTGGAATCCGTATTTTTTCAAGGGGTAATCGGCTATCATGGCCAGCATTTGGCACAGCAGGATGCCGCCGCTGCTGGGTGGGGGCATTGAAATGACGTGCATGTCTTTCCAATCAAATTCCAGGGGTTTGCGCCACACGCTGTGGTAGTTGCTGAGGTCTTCGGCGGTCATGATGCCGCCTTTAATTTCCATTTCACGGAGTATCAGGCTAACGGTAGCGCCACTATAAAAACCGTCACGGCCATCGCCAGCGATACGGCGCATGGTTTGGGCAAGGTCTTTTTGGATGAGCCAATCGCCCGCTTTCCAGCCTTCAAAATTTACATACGCTGGGGTAAGGCTGCAGTTTTGGGCAAAGCGGAGTCGCTCCTCATTGAGATCATCGGCTTCATTTTGGGTGATTTGGAAACCTTTGTCGGCGAGTTCCACCGAGGGCATCACCAATTCGCCCCATTTAAGCTTGCCATACTTTTTGTGTGCTTCCCACATGCCGTCCACAGAGCCGGGCACCCCGGAGGCAAGGGCTCCGTATTGGCTTTTTTTGGCCAGTACGTGGCCAAGTGAATCCTGGTACATTTTTTCTGTGGCAGCAGCCGGGGCTTTTTCCCGGAAATCAAGGGTGCTGCTATTGCCCAATTTGTCGCGGTAAATCATAAATCCGCCGCCGCCAATATTGCCCGCCTGCGGGTACACCACGGCCAGTGCAAACTGAATTGCCACGGCAGCATCCACAGCGTTGCCGCCCTTGCGCAAAATGTCGAGGCCAACCTTCGTCGCAAGCGGATGCGCCGTCACCACCATGGCACTGTCGGCAGTCACATCTTTATCGATGACATAGGGAAATGGAACGATGGTTGACTGGGAAAATGCCCAAAACGGCGCGAAGAGCGCTACGAAAAAGAGTTTTTGCAAATTTTTTTTCATGGAAAATATCTTGTTCCCGGAATGTGTGCGGAAAAGCGTGTGAAAATGGCCAAATCTTGGTTTCGGGCTGCAAACGTAGGGTAATTTTGGCAAAAAGGTGCTTAAAAGTCCAATGTTACATTTCTGCTAAACACTGAAAATTTTAGGTTATCAACAGTTTGTGCGCAATGTTGGTTGGCAGGTGTTGGTTAAATATTGGCAATAATTGACAAAAAGCTCAAATTCCATTCTATTTTTGCACCAGCCCCAAAGCGAAAACAGTATTCATTAAGCCATTCTAATCGAAGCATACTTGTGAATTCAAATAGCAATAAGTCGGGGCCGTGGCTGCGACGCATAAAGGGTTTTATATCCCCAAAAAGAAATGTGGTCATCGCTGGCAGCCTAATCTCGATAGGCGTTTTTGCAGCCACCATCCAGTTCCAATTTAGCCATCAGTCAGCCGGACTGATCTTTGCCCAACCTCAGTTAGACGCTTTGCCCGTAGTGCCACAAAATATGGCCTGGGGTTTTGCGATGGATGCGTTTCAGCTCGCTGAGATTGAGCTTCGTTCCGGCAACATCCTGGGTGAGATTCTGATCAAACAAGGCATGACCTACCCGCAAGTGCACCAGCTCGTGGAGCAATGCAAGGGAAAATTCAACATTACTTCTCTGCGCATGGGCCGCAACCTGCATTTCCTGACAAAAAAGGGGTTTGCTACGCCGCAGTTTATGATTTATGAACCGTCTCCTTATGAATACGTGTTGTTCAACCTACAGGAGCCGTTTAATGTAGAGATCGTAAAACGCGTGGTGCAGACCGAAATCGTGGCCGCATCCGGGGTATTGGAAACCAATTTCTGGCAAGCACTCACCGATAACGGCCTGAACGACGAACTGGCCGACGGCATGATTGACCTTCTTTCATCCTCCGTCGATTTTTACCACCAAAAGCAAGGCGACCGCTTCAAAGTTGTTTTTGAGCAACATTATGTGGAAGGCAAAGCCGTTGGTACGGGCAAAATACTCGCCGCTGTGTACGAGCGCGATGGTGTCGAATCTTATGCGGTCAACTTTGAAAAAGAAGGCAATAAGACCAACTACTACGATTTTGAGGGCCGACCTGCCCGCAAGGCATTTTTGAAATCGCCTGTAAAATTCAGCCGCATTTCAAGCCGCTACAACCTGCACCGCTTGCATCCAATACTCGGGTACGTACGGGCACACAAAGGAACCGACTTCGCTGCGCCTACGGGTACCCCTATCATGTCGGTCGCAGAAGGCACCGTCCTGGAAGCAGGACGCAGGGGCGGAAATGGCATCTACGTCAAAATTCGCCACGATGCTACCTACAGCACCCAATACTTGCACATGAGCAGCTACGCCAAAGGGCTTCGCCCGGGCACGCGTGTTGCACAAGGCCAAACGATCGGCTATGTCGGCTCTACGGGCCTCGCTACAGGGCCGCACTGTTGTTTCCGTTTCTGGAAAAATGGCGCCGAGGTAGATCCATTGCGGTTGAACCTCCCACAGCCAGAGCCCATCAAAGGGCAACTGCTCGAAGAGTACAAAGTGGCGCGCGATGAGTTGTTGAAATTGCTCAACAGCGTGCAGTATCGGACGCATGATGAATTGAGTCAGGAGAAGCACGGATTGGAGAAGGTGCATAGTGCGCCGTAATTTTCTTTTTGGGTGTTTTCTGGAAGCCCCAGCTTGTTTTGAAGACAGGCTAGGGCTTTTTTAGTTAATGTTGGTGGATGGGTATGAAAAAAGACAACTTGGGGACATCATTGCCGGGGAGCCATTGGCCCCCTATGGATTCTCCATCACACAATAAACATCTCCACTTTATGAAACACACCCGAACATTTTTCCTTTTTCTATTGGCTTGCAACCTTCTGCCAGCACAAACAACTCTATTGTTTGAAGGGGAGCATTACAAGCTACTTAAAATTGAAATGGTGCATTCTGTAAATTGGGTTGTCCAGGACAAGCAACATGGACAACCCGATCAAGTGATATACACCATTCAAAAAGGGTATCGAAATCCTGATTCCATTTCGCAAATATCTTGTAATGAGACCCTTATATCCTATATTGACCATAGTAGTTTGTATACAAATTGGCGTACAGCGAAGTATTTTCCGGTAGCAGAAGACAAAGAGTATCCCCAAAAATTCTTTTTATATACAAAGGAGTTTTTTTGGCCCGTTCCTAAAAGAGACTATCCTGCCATAACCAATGATTCTTTGAAAGCAAAGTATATCGATTGTTGGGCTAATAACAAACACTGGAAACATATAAACAACACGTTTGTCGACGGGGACCGCACTTTGATAACGCCTGGCTGTTACACGAAACGAGACAGCCCTGTTCCGAGAAATACCGACAGGGTATTAAGCAATGAGCTGCTCGATCCATTTATGCTAAAAAGGACAATAAAAAGGTACACTGTAATTGATGAGAATCGGCCTTCACTTGAAACGGTTTTTGAGCAGGTTTATCAGCTTGATGTCAATAATTATGGATCTAAATTAATTTCGGAGCGGAAAATCGACTAATATGAGTTTCATGGTTTACACCCGTTTTCCTAGTCGAGAGCAGTCTGGTGAGGCTAAAATGGTCATAACTTATTCGACCACAAAAAGTGGTCGGACGAGGGCCATTTGGTCTGACGATTTTTCATCGTCCGAACAATAAGTATACACAAATGCCCGAATTTACCTCGGTTTTCCTTCCAAAAATAAGGGATGACTCCTATTTTTTGATACAAGGGTTGTTATATGCGTCAAAAATGCAGCCTAGCGCGAGCGGGATACGTCGATTGCTCGCGAAATGTGCTAAAATTTTCGACTTTTCGCAGCCGATAAAATTTATTGCTCGCGAAAAGTCCTTAAATTGACCCCGATTCCGCAGCTAATAAATAAATGAAGTCGGTATGAATTACAATAAATTAATTGGCAGGCTAGAAGAAAGGAGTATTCTGGAAGCAGCATTTGAGTCACCTAAAGCAGAGATGGTCTCACTTGTCGGATGCGGCACTATAACGAGCATCGAGCGTCAATAAAGCACAACCGGTAATGCATATTGACGGCTCCCGTCTTTGGGGCTGGATTCAAACAGAAATAATATCAAGGTTGAATTCTCACGTTCTTTTTGCACGTCGACTGTAAACCTGAAGTTGCCCCATTCCGGAGCGCCGGCATCCGTCATCTCAAAACCTTTTTTCAGCTCCCGGTGGCCATCCTCTACTACCCAGCTAAAACTTGCTTCAAAAATTTGGCCCTTGCCTTGCAACAGGAAAGTATGCTCCCCAGTTTTTTCCACCCATACTTCCTTGAACCGTTCATTGGAATAAATTTTAGTGCCCGGCAAAGGTGCTACGGGTTCCTCCGTGGGTTTTTCCCGAGCCGGTTCGGTTTGTAGAATTACGGTATCCCGGTCAGCAGTTGCTGCTTTTTGCGGCGCATTGCTGGTGCATCCTGCTAATGTAATTGCTAATAAAAAACAGCGGTACTTCATACGTTTGGTAAATTTATGCCCAAATATAACAGAAACTATCCATCCAGCTGTTTTGAGGGCGATAATACTGGAAAATTATCGTAATATACCATTCCACTCGGCGCTCCCAAAATTGCATTTTCATACTGTTTGGAAATATGGGACAAGGTGAGGGCGAAAAGCCTTGCGCGAGCGATTTTCGAGAAATACCCTTACATTTGTAAAAACATTTATCTCATGCCAGCTGAACAAGCCTCTTTGCTCTCCAGGATTACGTTAAACCATGATATATGCCATGGGAAGCCTACCATTCGAAACATGCGTTATCCTGTGACCATGATTTTGGATTTACTTGGGGCAGGGATGACGGCTGAAGAGATCATCCAGGATTATCCCGCAATCGAGCCGGAGGACATTCAAGCGTGCCTGATGTATGCAGCACGACTTTCTGAGGTTAAAAGCATCTATAAACTGGAGGCTGCGTGAGGTTTATTGTTGATGCGCAATTGCCAGTTGCTTTGGCAACGTGGATTCGAGGCCAAGGCCATGATGTGGTTCATACTGACGACCTACCTGATAAGGAACGAACTACGGACACTCAAATTCGATTGTTGGCGCACCAAGAGAACCGAATTGTTATTTCAAAAGACAGCGATTTTCTGGATTCACATCTGATTACTCAGAGTCCCACCCAATTGCTGTGGGTTGCCACTGGAAACATCCAAAATCAGCAGTTATTATTGCTGTTTGAGGAGTTCTGGGTAGAAATTGAGCGCAATTTCGTTGGCAATGATTTGTTGGAATTAAATAATGCTTGTTTGGTTGTACATTAGTAAAATATATTTCTAATATTTCTAGTTTCGAAATTCTGGATTTTGTGTTCGCTGCTGCGAGTGCTGTTTTAAAAAAATCTATTACATTTTGAATCATGTTACTTCAATCTTGCTCAACTTCCGATGCAAAGCCTGATTGTAAAGACACAAATTGCGCAAATTATACAAGTCAAGCTGCCGCTCAGGCTGCTTTTAATGCCGACCCAGAATGTAGAAATGACCTTGATCAGGATAAGGACGGAATAGCCTGTGAAGAGCCCGGAAATTCAGTAAAAACATGTGCCACTACGTCAGATTGTGGATGCTCTGGAAAAAACAAAGCACCCTGCGAGGCATATCCTTGCTGTAAATGGGTTGTTGGAGATGGGTGTCATTGTAAATAACCGCTTCCCTAGGATAGTGACCCAACCTAAAGCGTACCAACGCAACGCTCGATCTTCGGCCTTGCGCGAGCGCTGCGTTGGTGGGCTCGGCACTAGCGGGTCTTATAATCCAACGCGGTATAGAAAATAGAAATACAAGAATTAAGAAGAGTCTAAGTTGATTAATCTTTATTGTCCGGAAAGTAGCGTTCCAAAATTTCGCTAATTATTTCTTCGGTTAGCGGTTTGGAGTTAAAGCCGATAATATCGGGAAATTGTTCGGCTCTTTCCTTGTCTGACGGATTTATGGACGTACTAAGCATTACGACAACTACTTCTGCTTTTTGGTCTGCTTTGAATTCCTTATAGGCTTGCAGAAATTCCCATCCGTTCATTTTTGGCATGTTGATATCCAAAAATATAAGGTCAGGATGGGTTTGGTTTTCTTTTTTAAGGAAATTTAAAGCTTCCACGCCATTTAAAGCAACTTCAATCCGTTCTGTAATATTCATTTCATTGATAACAATTTTATGAAAATAGTTATCTTCGACATCGTCATCTACCAAAAGAATAAAATTTAATTTTTTTTTCACAGTGCTATGATTTTAGATATAGTGAAATAAAATGTGCTTCCATTTTCAAGTTCTGATTCTAACCAAATTTTTCCCTCGTGAAGGTCAATAATTTTCTTACATTGAGCCAGCCCTATACCCGTACCGGCATATTCATCTTTATTGTGCAGTCGCTGAAAAATTATAAATAGCTTTTTATAATATATTTTGTCTATTCCAATTCCATTATCTTTAATGGCGAAAATCCATTCTTTATCGTTGGCTTGTGCGGTAATATTTATAATTGGATTTTGATCACTTTTTCTGAATTTAATAGCATTACTGATGAGGTTTTGAAAAAGAGATTTCAGCCCTGAAAGATAGCCGTTTACAATCGGCAGTTGTTCTGAATAGACATCTGCCTTGCTTTCTGAAATAGAGACAGCCATATCATTCAATATATCCTTTAAAAGTATATTGCAATCTATTGCTGTCTTGTTTTTATCTTTATCTATTTTTGAATAATCCAATAAATCTCTGATGAGTAATTGCATACGGCCGGTTGCCCTACCAATAACAGCCAGATAAAGATCGGCATCTTGATCCAATTTCCCTTTATATTTTTTTTCAAATAACCCTACATAATTGGAAATAGTTTTTAATGGTTCCTGCAAATCGTGTGAAGCTATGTATGCAAATTGTTCGATTTCTTTATTTGAACTCGTGAGTTTAATATTCATTTTTTCAATGCGGGCGTTTTCAAAACTGTAATCTTCGAGAATATTTATTACGGCTCTTTGCGTGTCTTCGGCTAATTTTTTTTCTGCTGAATAATCATCCAAAATATTAAGTACTGCTCTTTGAGTATCCTCAAGCATCTTTTTCTCATTTGTAAAATCTTTCGTAATATTAACAACAGCCCGCTGAGCTTCCTCAAGGGACTTTAATTGGACTTCTCTTCTGCTGGTAGACTTTCTCATAACTAACTATTTTCATCCTTTTTAATACCAAGTTTTCTTCTTAATTCTTCATTTTCTTTTTTTAGTTCTATCATTTTCAACTCTCTGCCAACTGTTAGTTTTCTAAATCGTTCCAATTCTACTAATCGCTCCAATTCTTTTTCCCGTTCTGCCACATCCCTTTCCAATTTTTTTTGGGCTGTAACATCTCTTGCAACAATAACCACTCCCAACACATTTCCTCTATCATCCTTATAAACCGATCCATTAAATAATACATCGGTAAGCTTGCCATCTTTATGACGAAGCGTCAGTGGAGAATCGGCTACAGAACCTTTTGCGAATACTTCCTGATAAACTTCCCGTGCCTTTTGTGGTTCGGTAAAATAATCGAAAAAGTCGGTGCCGGTGAGTTCTTTACGGGTCAAGCCTGTAATTTTAGCGGTTGCCTGATTCATGTCAGTGATTTTACCTGTCGTGCTGATCGTAACCAATGGGTCGCGACTGGCTTCAATAAGACTCAGCGAATATTTGGAAAGTAGTTTTTGTGCTGTAACATCTCTTGCCGCTGCATATACACCCAACACATTGCCTTTATCATCTTTATAAACTGATGCATTATATAATACATCAGTTAATTTTCCGTTTTTGTGTCGTATAGTAAGCGGATAGTCTGAAACAAATGATTTTTCAAAAACCTTTTTATATCCATCTCGGGCTTTTTCGGGTTCGGTAAAATAATCAGAGAAATCAGTTCCAATTAGTTTCGCTCTCGACACTCCGATTACTTTTACTGACGCTTCATTAACATCCGTAATTTTTCCTTCAGGTGAAATGGTAACCAATGGATCGGTAGAGGCTTCAATCAAACTTCGCGCATACTGCCATGCTTGTTTTAGAGAATTACTGAATGCTTCCAATTCTCTGTTTGCAATTTCCCGTTTTTCTTTTTCTTTGTTTTGAAAGTCAAGTTCTATGTCGGCAATCACTAACTCTGCTGCCCGCTTTTCTTTCTCTCCGGTTTGAAATACAAGTTCCTGGTTAGCAATGAATAATTCGGCTGCACGTTTTTCCTTCTCTTCGTTTTGGAAGACAAGTTCTTTGTTGGCAATGATCAATTCGGCTGCAC
>JBBRWA010000242.1:0-9517 GCA_038246345.1 Chitinophagales bacterium | reverse complement strand
TGGAACGCGGATTGAACGGATTTGACGGATTAAAACAGATTTAAAAGTGGGAACCCTTAATCCGTTTTAATCCGTTCAATCCTTGTTCCATTGGGGTCGTGGAGGGAAAGTCTTATCGAACCGCCACTTCTACGCACATATCAATTTCGCAATATCAAACTTCTTCGTCCACCCAATCGTCCTCCTCGCGTTCGTCTTTTGTACATAAAAAGATAATTGCGACACTATCAATTTGGCTAAACTGCTCTCTGATATAGTAGATATCGACCTTATCAGCAACATCTTCTTCGACAACTTTAGTTACGATCATGTTGAGCTTATTTAACATTAAATTGCTGTTAATCAAGGCGTATAGCGTGATTTTGTGCTGCTTCTTGCAAGAAGGTTCGTGTTCCTTAGGCCACCAATCCTAGGCGCTCCTTCGCTTTGGCAAGCATCAAAGGCCTGGCATCTGCTAATTTCTTGACTTTCTTATATGGCAAGTGTATCACAATATGGCGACCATCTTCGTCAACCCAGTCATCCTCTTCGCGGCCGTCTTTGGTGCAAATAAAAATTATGGCAACTCCTTCAATATGTTTAAGCTGTTCTAAAACATATAAGGTGTCAATTTTGTCTGAAACATCCTCTTGGACGACTTTGACGACTTTCATGGCATTTTTTTTTACAAATGTACAGGAGAGCTAGATATTTTCCAACCTATTGGAGTTTGCTGTTAAATGGAGGTCTCGGTATTTGGTCTTCCTCAGCTCGCCTCAGGTTTTCTGGAAGAAAAGGATAGAAAAACAGCTTCCTTTGCTCTTCCTTCAAACACTCTGCAATCGTACCTTCAAATTGAACAATGTAAGAGACATTGATTTTGTCCAGGTATCTGATGCTATATCTTCCTACCTGTCCCTTTGTGGTCATACCATACTTCCAAACTTCTCCTGGCAAAAGGTAAAAAATAGTTCGACCAGAATGGTTACATGGATACCATCCTTCTAAACTTGCCACCAACGCATATTGCTCCGCCTCATCAATTTCCTTCAACCGCTTCTGCAACTTGACTTCAGCCTCCGGACTAAGTTTCGGCGCTTCTTTTTCCCCGACAATATTTACCTTTGAAAACAATACAACGAACACAACCAATAAAGCCACCCCAAAGAGCAGGAGTGCCGAAAAAAGCCACTTTGGCTTAATATCAGGCTTGTTTTCAAATTGGGCTCTATCAGTTCCCATTCTCCGTAAAGTTTTGCGAATGCACCATTTTCAAGGCTTGATTTATTATCAAAAGCTTGGGTTCCAATATTTTTGGTAATTTTCAAGCAAAAATATTCCTAATTGTTGTAATTTTCAAAAATATTTTCCAACAATACAACCAAAAGGAATGCTGTGAAATAAAATGGAACAAAATCAGATCGATCAGGGCATACGCTTAAAAAAGTTGATTAAGGCATTGAACCTCAATCAATCAACATTTGCCAATAGCCTTGGCATGACCCAAGCCAATATCAGTAAAATGACAATTGGAGCGGGAAAAGTATCCTCAGAGGTGCTAAACCGCATAACTATACATTATAAAGAAGTAAACATGCACTGGCTCTTGACTGGTGATGGAATGATGTTCCTGGATGAGGGGGCTAAGGGGGCAGTGCAAGAACCTGCACCTAAATACAAAGGCAGGGGAAGACTGGAAGAATTGGAAGCACGGGTGGAGCAGCTGGAAGAGACCGTGCGGCGCTTAAAAAAAGACCTTAATAAATGAGGCACGCTTGCATCCTCGATATTTGGGTGTGCCAATATTGTTGAGTGCCATCCGGCAGGGTTTCAACTTCTTGTATCCCTGTGTGATCGTCAGCTATTTGCAGGAGACCCTTCGCGGCATCATATTGGTAGCCGGGGTTGAGCATAACCGAGATATTTGGGTACAATTTTTCCAGCCTTCAATAATTGCAACCGCGAAGGAGAAATTGCAACAGATATATACAGGGGCACTTCCTTCAAATCATCTACTGCAAGACAAATATAAAATCCATCACTGGTATCTTTTGCGACAAACAGTTGTGGGGAATCGTGCCAAATAAGTGTCTCAATGACGGATATTGAATTTTTCATTATTCGAGAATTGTCATTATTCCAATTTGTAAAATCTCCTTCTCTGGAGGGCAATCTAGTAAAAGTTGCTCGTATCAATTTAACATACAAAAGTAACATTAATAATACTATCCAATTGTCAAGATGGAAACAATTTCAATCCGCACAAATCGAAGACATCAGCCAAAATGCTGCACAAATCGCGTATAAACTTCAAAAATCTTAAATCATCACTCGTCAATCTTCAATCAAATATAATTTAGTGTTTCATGGCTTTGCATCGCAATATTCATGCGTCTGCCCTGGCCCTAGCCCCCACTTACCCGTCCCCCCACCGCCCGCTCCAACTTCAACACAAACGCCCCGCCCAGCCCCCTACCCTTCCGATGCTCCAATGCCTCCGCCAAAAGCCGCACCAGCCGCTCATAAGGCACAATCTCCAACTCATGCGCCTGGTTGGTGAATTGCAACGGTGCCACATGCAATTCATCCATATAGGGTTGCACCTTGTCCAGGAATTTATCCCCATCGTAATTGTACTTGGAAAGGATGACGAGGATTTTTATAAAAAGCTGAGAGCGGTGCGTGTCTTCGCTGTTGCGGAGGTAACGCTCGCGGTATTTTTCGAGCGCGGCGACGCGGCGCCACAAGTCGTCGTCCCGGCCTTCCACAAAACCCAACATCACTTCGGCAGCCAGGATAGCGATGTTCATACCGGTTTTATCTTGTGAAAAATCCTTGATCTCGTTGCGGAAGCGGCTGCTTTTTACCTTCGGCACCATGCCCTCGGGAAATGTCGTACTGGTTAGTTGTGATATGATGTAGAGGTAAGCGCCGAGGATATGCCAGGTTTCGCGTTGGGTGTCGCGCAGCACGTTAAAGCGTTTGTGCCGCATGGACAACGCGTACAATTCAGCGGCACCATGGTAATCTTCGTTGTGCATTTTCAGGTAAAAACCAATTTCTAAAGTATTGAACCAGTGATTGTTACCTACTGAAACTTCATCGAGTGCTTTTTTCAGGAAACGCTCGCCTTTTTCGTATTGACCCAGATAGACGCAGTTGGTGATGCCGTGGTAATAAAAAATTCGGAGTGTGCCTTTGCAGTCATAGGCCCGATGGGCAAAGAATTCAATGGCTTGTTCGTTGGATGCCGCAGCGTCCCGGTAATTGGCCTCTATTTGGTGGCGCATGGCATCCATCAAAAAATAGACCGTATGAAAATTATGGGAGGGGATAACGCCGACGTAGGGTTTCATTTCTTCCAAATGGCACTGGGCCATCACGACATTGCCTTTTTGAAGCGCCTTTTTGTTGGCATAAAAGAGCGTCACCCACTCAAAATGGATAATGGCCCGCTCTTCAATGGCCCGCCATTTTGAGTATGTATCATACAGCTTGCGATGCTCCTCGTATTCGTGCATGCTACCCCCCGAAACGCAAACGAAATTCATCATGGCTTTGGCAGCTTCCACCACAAATTCGGGCCGACCAAAGTCCAGGCCAATTTTCAGCAGCTCGTCCGCAGCCTTTTTCGAAGCGTTTTTGCAAGCCTGAATATTCAATGATTTGGCGATTGCTGTGAGCTGGAAGCCTTTGAAGCGTCCGTGGTTAAGTGGATCGAACATCTCTTTGTCAAAGCCAATGTGCAGCACCATCTGCTCCAGGCATCGCAGGAGCTCTTTGGCTACCTGCCGGAACCGTGTACGCTCGCCCACATTAGCGCTGGCAATGGCATCCGCTTCCGTGCGGAAGTTATTGGACTGGATGGCGTGGAACAGCCGAAGCACCGTGCGGTTGTTGTGGGCATAATAACCGAGCAGTTCCTCCGGGTTGGGCAGTGCTTGCTCTGTGAGGCAGACTAATTCCGTCAATTCCTTAATCATAATTCAAGGATTATTAATAGGATGAAGCAGCTACAAACTACTGATAATCAATGTGTAGTAAGTATTAATAACAAATGTCGGCCACCAAGCCCCAAATTTTTATAACACTTTTCCCCCGGAATTCCACCTGCTTTTCGGCAGTGCCTGCTGAAAGGTTGCAGCATCACCCAATAAGTCGCATTTTGGGATTAGAAGTTACAAAGACGCCCCTATTTCAAGGGTATTGATTTCTCTAAAACATTATAAAAAAGGTATAAAATGACTGCTTTTAAACGAAGTGACTGCCGGTTAACCCGCACAACCAATGCTTGCCTTGCAAAACCAGTGTTGGGGCACAAGGAGCATTTTCTGCATCAGAAAAAACAACAGAAGCAGCACCAAGTCCCGCTCAAGAGGCCAATCCTTGTAACATATTCGGGGATTGATTCCGCTCAAATTTTAGCAAAAAGGGTCAAAACGGCGACAGGCAAACAGACGATGCATGTTTTTTGCGAACATTCAAAAGGCTGTTTCATTTACCATAAAACATTGATTATAAAACAATTAATAAAATATTTCAAAAGAAAAATATACCGCAACACCCACTTTTTTTATGCCCAACTGTCGCAATTCCCTTCAAAAACCGCCTGCACATTTGTATCGACATCAAACATGCTTCACTTTTAAACACCTTCAACATGTACAGCTTCTCTACCACAACTCAAGTGTCAACGCCATCACCTTTGACAACGGTTATCACATCGGCCCGCTCCATTATAGTCGTCGATATTGTGTCTGCCGTACGGCCGCCCGGCCCTGAAAGCTGAACATTGCCGCGAACACTGTTTTTTGGCTTAACAATTTGAAAGTCAAATATATAAGTCAAAAAACAGGCGGCTTTTTTCGCAAAAAAATCGCAAAAACCCTGCACAACTGTCGCAACTTTATTGCATTCCCCAACCCCATCTTTGTCATATCAAAACATCGAAACACCATGATAAACATTCGCATAGCACCTGAAACAAAACCATACTTGCCCCAACCAACTACACTCGCCTGGGTAAAAACCCGTATCTCAGGCACCGAGGAATACAGACTGGAGATGATTGAAACGGCTTCGGCCAACAACATGAACGCAGGATGGGGGAAAGGGGCTGAGGTCTGCGCAAAGCTCTCCCTATTGGAAAGCGGCGCAGTGCTGGCTTCCTTTCCACTCCTCGGTAAAATGCCCGGCATCATTCAACCCGATCTATTCACCACCTGGTTTTTGCTGGACGCACCAGCCTTGGTTCCAGCCGGCATATTTGGATGGGAAATTGAAATCGCGGCAGGAAGGCACTTGATGGCTTCATCCTTGGGCAGTTGGGTCGTTTTTTTCAAACCTGTCAACGCGGAAAGCCCTTGGAACCCAAAAACCTCCCTAATGAACCAAAACATGAATTTCTAACAGCAATCAAACACTCCAACACCATAAGTCCACAAAATCATCAAAACACGCTACCCTTGCAAAAGCCATGATGAACCCCGCGAAGCGCGAAAGCCCTCTCTTCTTGCTAGCGTGCCGACCGGGGCCATCAGGCGAGCCTCGAAAAACCAACAGTACCATGAAAACAATACCAAATCCCTAAAACCACATGAAAACACCCAGGTCTTGGAAGGCCGGCGGGCTGCTCATCGGCAATGCGCCGAATAAAAAACCATAACAGCAAGCCCAATCGCCTCCCAAACCAACCCCAAATGGAGTACACCGGAAAATCCAAAAAAGAGTACGGACGCAGATGCCGAAAAGCGCACAGAGTAGGCAAAAAACACGCTTCAACAATTATGAAAACTTTTACCATGCTTCTTTTGCTGACAGTGCTGAGCTTCAACAGCATGATGGCGCAGGAAGGCGAACCCGTCCCCATTCCGGGACAGTACATTGTCCTCCTGACGGAATCGGCAGCCATGCCAGTAGCCTTACAGCGGACAACAAGTAGTACACGAGAACAAACGGCAACAGTAAACCAGCCCAAAAGGGATGCAAATTTGGCACAAGTGTCTCAGGTGTGGCAGGCAGCAAAAATTCCGGCAGAAAAAGTGATCGCCGAATTTGCCGATGCCATTGTGGGCTTTTCCGCCAACTTGTCAGCTGCCGAAGTCGCTCAATTGTCCGCTAACCCGGCTGTTGAAGGCGTTTACCAAGACTACCTCATCCAACTTGATCCGCAGGTACTAGAAAACGAACCGGCGGAAATGGAAAGAGCGGGCCAAACAGTCCCTTGTGCCATCCTGAATGCTGGCGGTTTCAAAGTATCTGCCAGCGCCAGCTGGATCTGGGTACTCGACACGGGCATCGACCTGGATCACCCTGATTTGACGGTAGGCAATTTGTATCCTTATGCCAAGTCCTTTATTCCGGGAGAGAGCTACGACGACGCCAACGGCCACGGAACGCATGTTGCCGGCATCGCAGCAGCTAAAAACAATTCCATCGGTATTGTTGGCGTCTCGGCTGGTGCGCTGGTTATCCCGGTAAAAGTGCTGTCTAACAGCGGCATGGCTGCCATGACTTATGTGGTGCAAGGCATCAATCACGCTGGAGTTTACGGCGATCCGAATGATGTGGTTAACCTCAGCCTGGGCTCCTACCCCGTCACCAATTGCCAGAACAACAACCCTGCCCTGAAGAAAGCCATTCTCAACCTCGGCAGCCTGGGTATATGGGTGTGCATCGCTTCCGGCAATAATTCTGGCAAAGCCATCAATTGTTCGCCAGGCTGCATCAATGGCCCCAAGGTATTCACCGTAGGCGGCACTTCTTGCTCCCGCGGCTGCTACACAGGCTCCAACTGGGGGCCCACGGTGGTCGATTGGGTGGCGACTGGCGTAAATGTGTACTCCACATACAAAAATGGCGGCTATGCGACCCTAAGCGGAACCTCAATGGCAACACCCGTGGTATCGGGCATCATTCATGCACGCGGCGGTGCGCCGGTGACCGGTGGCACGGTGACTTGTGGCAACTTGAGTGTGCCGCCAGCGGCTTATAAGATTGCTAAAAGACAGTAAAATTTCAATAAGGAGGATGCCGGAAAATCCTGAATAGAGTACGGACGCGGAAGCCGAAAAGCGTTTAGAGTAGGTAAAACATGCTTCAATTCTTTAAAATGAAAACATCACAATTCAAAGGCATAATGCTAGCAATCCTTTGCAGTTTGAGTATAAATCTAACTTTTGCACAAGATGCCGACTCTGAAGAGCCTGCAGCTGGATCATCCATTACACCAGACTCCGCCCTATATTCTGCATTTGTTGTTTCAGCATCTAAACCCCAAATTAAGTCCAGTTCGGTCATTGCCTATTCAGATGGCCTATCCATAGCAATAGAGTTTGATATGGGAGCATTAGTTCCTCAAAACATTGTATTCGCGGATAAGGTGAATGCAAATAATAGCAGAACCTTAAACCTTTCAGGAGGAAAAGTAGAATTCTTCGGTGTCTATTCTGGGAAAGAATATGAAATCAAGGCTTTAGGGGACAATGGGCTGCAATACGTAATTGGAACTTTAAATACATCCCCTTACAAGGCTGGCGATCCTGTAGTTGTATCTGAAAATCTGTACCGTTCGCTTTCTCAATATGTATCTATTGAAAATCAGCAGGTCACACTTTCAAATTATCTGAAACAAATTCCAAATGTTTCCCAACATGAGAAAACCTCATTTCTCCAAAGATTTGTAATGAATGGAGCAGTGCTGCCAAGTAGCATTAAAGGACAATATCCAGATGCCTATGTCAAAGAAGCCCTTACAGATCGAAGGACGGAAGGGGAATGCATGTGCAATTTCATCATGAACCAAGTGACGGTTATTGTCCCCGATGAATCGGGTATTAGTGATTTTTCAATTGGGCCTAAAACCACCGCAAAAGGCCCAAATTTTTACAACAATTCAAGCTTTTGGTTTAGAGGAATTACAGCCCAAGGCCCTGCTAAAAAGCAACTATTGGAAAATATGGGCAAAAATGCCGGAAGTAAAAGGCGCACAGAGTCCTGGATTTCGGGTGGGGATAATGTATCTGACAATTTTGTTCGAATTGGATACCATTTGATGTGTATTGGGGAAAGTGAATTACCAAGAGAATGTGACTGTGAAAAGCTCATAAAGTATGATTTCGGCTATTCTACCAAGATTGAGGCACGAACAAATACTGGTGGATTCGGCTGCATTTTCAATCAGGATGCTGAGGCAAGGGCGCAAGATTGGGCTGTTGCAGTGGTAACAAGAGAGAAGATCAATAGTGTCAATGATGTACAAATCCTTCAGTCAGGGCTAGGTATTGCAACTTCAACCTGTAAAGGTGGTGTGCCAGCCAGTGTGATTATCGATGCGGCAAAGATTGGAGTAAGTGTCTTTCAATTGGTTAAATCAGTAAAGACTGCACAATTAAATGATATTGTTAACCAAACAAATCAAATTATTGATAAAATTGGAGCAGTGCTCACAGTTGCCACTGAAGCCAAAGATTGTATTAGTGCAATTATTGAGAAACCCCTACTGCAAGGCGTTTCAACATTCAACTTCAAACCAAACGATCCAATATCTTTTATGGTTGTGAGTGGTTCCTCCATGGAAGTTAGAGGCTTACGCTGCTGGGAAAGCAGTGCTGCGATTAATAGCAGCTTTCATTTAGCTGGGATTGTACAAGGTGGTGCTCCAACTCCAAGCACAGCACACTGCTGTACCAACTATTTTGCGAATTGGGCATATGCCAGTCAAAATGGCGATGACAGTAATCGTCGGAATTTCATAAATGGACACTTAGCACTTAATAGTCCTGGAGGCTGGCAAACGATTAATGGCCTTCCGAACAACGGTGCAGGAATAAACATTCCAACTTCAGTTGGGTATGCAATAGGCCTTAATTTGCCCGACAACCAAAGGTGTCCCAAAGAGATCCCAATCTTTAATAATCCTCGTTAAATATTATTTCGCTCTTGTGAGAATCTGTGAACCATTGGTGATTGCAGATTCTCACAAATTTGGCAGTAAGCCATAATAGTAAGAAAACTTAAAAATTTCACACTTAAAATTTTCAATATGAAAAATCAATTTTCAAAACTGTTATTCTTGTTTGCACTTGTTGCGACTTCTACACATTTTTCCTGCAAAGACAAATGTAAACCCTGCGATTCAGGTGCCGAATGTCTTGACGGCAAATGTGTTTGTCAAACAGGGCGGTTCTCATTTAATGGCAGTTGTGTCCAATTAGGGGGCAACAGCTATGTGGGTATTAATCCAGATTGTTATTGTTACGACACTTTGGCAATTAGTATTGCAGGGCAGGGAGAACTCAGAAGCTTATCAATTCCCGTAAAATATGGCAACTCAGTTGGAAGCTCCAGTCAAGGCATTTTCTACTATGAGCTGAGCAATGGGGACAGCCTTTACTCCCCTGAATTAGACTTAAGGTGTTTTGGAATAAATGATGAGCCCTTGAAGCCTGCCGCTTATGGTAAAAAACAGCCAGATGGATCTTGGAAAATTCGACTTGAATTTCACAATGCATTGACACAAGCGATTGTAGACAATTGC
>JBBRWA010000241.1:0-9615 GCA_038246345.1 Chitinophagales bacterium | reverse complement strand
GCCAGCGCAGAAGGGTAGCGGTGGATTTTGGTGTTTACCTGATCTGGTTTGTTCCCAGGTTCCCGGGTGACAGCCAACAACCCATCCGGCTCGCCAATGAGTATGAGCCGACTCTGCGCATAACTGGCGTTCAACTGGTCAATGGTCGTATAACTAGAAGGGTCGCGGCGTTCCTTCCAGCACTTTTGTGGGATACGGTCGTAGAAATAGTATTCAACGTCGAGGTCGCGGCGCTGCAGCTCGGTGGCCATATCGGCGTAAAAACCCGCCAAGTGGTCTCGAACGCTTTTTTGCTCAATCAGGAACAAATACTGCGGCGCTTTTTTGCGGCGGCGGCGGGCAAAATGCGGCGCCCCGCCCGCTTCAATGGTTTTTTTGATGGTATTGGGAATGTCCCATTCTTCCGCACCCGTCAATTCTTTTTCCCGCATGGGCCGCACCACAGCTTCCAATTCCGGCAAATTCCAGGGCCGGTAGCCGTCGTCGCGGAAATGCAATTCCACGGTAATGGGGCCAGAGCGGGCGGCTTTTACAGCATCGGTACTGTGGCTGCCTTTTTGCGGCTCTTTTGTAGCAGGCTTTGGACTTTCGGTTTTGGGTGTCTCGGGTGTTGTGGTCTCGGGCCTTTCCGCTTTTTTTTCAACGGGCGAGATGGGCTCCTGGTCAGCCTCCGGCAAGAACCGATTGACAAAAGCATCAAAAATGCCGTAAAACTTGGCCTGTTCTGCTTCGGATTGACACACCAGCGCTGAAATCTTGAATTTCAATTGCTCGGACAACGTCTCCACAGGCAGTTGATTGAGCAGCGCCAGCAGCCGCAAGCGCATGGGGGTGCCCACGCGGTCGCGCGCGAAGCCCGCCGACACCAACTCATCGAGCAAGGCATCGAGCCGCAGTACTATTTGCTGCTCTGTGGGCGATATGTTGGGTTGCTCAGGCACTAGGTTTGAGATATTTGATGACTTCATCCATGTATTTCCGCGCTTTGGTGAAATACATGGGGTCTGTTACAGGGAATTCGTCGGTGGGCAGGGCTTCTTTAAACATTAGGTCGCACCATTCCACCAGGTCGCCTTCTTCAATCAGGGGCAATTTTTCAAAATACTCCACACGTTCCGGAAAATCCTTTTTCAGGTTCGCATACATTTTGGCAAAATTTTCCAAGGCTTCTTTTTGTTCAGGTCGGTCGGTGTGCACCAGGAAAAACAGCACGACAATGCGCTCGCCGATTTGCTGGCGCATGGTGGCGCTATATTCCTTCAAGTAAAACCGGAACAGGTTTTCGACGCCGTTTTTCCAAAAAGGCTTGTAAATTTTATGGCAAATCAGGAACAGCGTATCGTCGCTGAATTTCTGGCCGGAGGTGTTGAGCAATTGTTCTCGGTAAATTTCCTGTAAATGCAAGAGCGGCTTCTTTTCATCGCCCGGCAGGTCAAAAAAATCGGCATCCGGGAATTTGAGTCCATCAACGCGGGGGTTAAAACCGATGCAAATTTCCGGCACAACGTATTTTTCAAAACGTTGCAACAGGTCGGGGATGCCATCGGCGTTTTGTCCGTTGACAAAAATGAAATTGGGCTCCGGGTACTGCCCCTGTACTTTTCCGCGCAGGATATTTCGAAGCACCCTAGCTTGTGGTTCCCGGTCGCAAAGCAGGTAGCAGTCGTCGTGAAAGTGCCCGCCACTGACGGGTTTTGTTTTATCCAGGTCGGTGATGGGGTTGGCAGGTTGGGCGAGCGTTTCAATTTGCCATTCGGCAAAAGTTTGCCCTAACACCACGGGGTCTCCGTCGATGCGGTAAATTTCTTTTGGGGTATTGGGGGTTATGGCAAAATTGCCCCGTTTGGTAGGGTGCAGCAAGGTGTCATTTTTGATATTGCCGTTTGCATCAAAAAGCTGCGTTATATCCTTGCTTTTAAACGACCGCAGGGTGTTGTCGAACGCTTTTTGCAGGCTCAGGCCCGTTTCTTTGTTGAAAAGTTTGTCGTAAAACAGCTTGGCAAACGCAAATGCGTAGCCGTCTTCCAAGGGCAGGGTAGTGGAAATAACGACAGGGATTCCTTGGGCGCGCAGGTAGGCAGATTGGTCTTCAGTGGAACAGCCATTCAAAAAGACGAGCCGCAGTGCGTGGGCATCCTGGGCAATAATTTGGGAAAAAACCTGCATATCGGTCAGGAAAACCTCCTCTGAAAACCCGTCGTTCAGTTCAATGGAAGCGCCGCCTGCATGGCCTGCGAAGTGAAAAATCAGAATATCCCGGCCCAGCAATACAATTCTGTCTTCCAGTTGTTTCTGGCTGGCTTTTTCCAGGGGGTCTATTTTGCAACGGGTTTTTTGTACCAATTCGGTGATAGCCTTCAACTCCGCCGTGACTTGCAGCGGTTTGTCCTGGTTGAAAGAATATGCCACCATGATGGTATCTGCCATGGTAAGGGTATTTGGCGCGGGTGTTGGTTAGGCGTTTTCCGAAGGTTGCACAGGCAAGGATTTGCCCAATTTCTCTAAATCTTCCTTGTTTTTCAGCAAAACAGGCATGGTATCCCATAAATCCTGGAACACCGCAGCGTCGGGCTTCTCTTTTTTTCTTTCCTGCAGCAGCTTGTCCCAATCCACTTTCCGGCGCTCCAGGCTTTCCATCCATTTTATCAGTTCCGCCGTAGCGGGTTTTTTGATCGGGCCCATTTCGCGCAAGTTCCGGAAAAAATCCACCACAGCATCCAGGTGTTTGAGGTAGCTGGCGCTGACTTTGGCTTTGGCCCGCAGGATCTTTTTCAAATCTTCTTTGTTGGGGAAAGGGATGTGGTAGAACACACAGCGGCGCAAAAAAGCATCGGGAAGGTTTTTCTCCGAATTGCTCGTGAGCAGCAGGAATGGCGGCTCGATGGCAGCCTTTTCATTCTTAGCCTGGCGCGGCAAGCGAATGTTGTCGTTGGCATCCAGGTCTATGTTTTTTCGGCCAAAATGGGTCGAAAAGTCGAAGCCTTCGAAGTCTTTCCGCGTAGCTTCTTCCACCCGAAATGCAAATTGTTCAAATTGAAACAGCACATCGTTGGGAAAATCGCGGGGCGCTTTGTCTATTTCATCCACCAGCACTACTGTCCGCGAAGCCCCTTCTTTGGCCTGTAAAATGGCCTTGCCCATGGCTTCGAACGTAATAAAATTCAAAGGATTGGATATTTCCGCCCGGCTGCCGAAGTGCCGAATAGCATCGTATCGGTAAAACAAGTCCTTGGCCTGGGAAGTGGTCTTGGTATCGAAACGGTGCACGATGCCGCTGTTGAGCATTTCAGCGCCTGCAATCCATTTGGCAAGTTCGGTTTTTCCGGTGCCAGGCTCGCCCGTCACCAACAAGGGCATGTGCAGGTCGCGGGCGACTTCCACCGCCGCACGCAGCCCAGGGTCGGGGAAATAGATGTTTTCGTTCATGTAAAATTTGGCCTTAGATGCTGATTGTTTAGGGCAAAAATAGAAAAAGGTTTCAGGTTTCAGGTTTCAAAGTTTCAGGTTTACACGATCTCTGGTTGCTTTGAAACTGTATCTCAAATTTACAACAAATCGCGTAAACCTGAAACCTTGAAACCTGAAACCCGAAACCTCCCTTTTTTTACCATGCGGGCGCAACCTCGAACACAATGCTCTCCTCCGTCTTCGGATGCACAATTTTCAATCGCTCCGCATGCAGCATTATCTCATGCTCTTTCAATGGTTTCCCACCATAAGCCACATCGCCCACGACCGGGCAGCCGATATGGGCCAGTTGGGCGCGGATTTGGTGAAAGCGGCCTGTGACCGGGCGAATTTCCAATTCAGCTTGCTTGCCGATCATTTTCAACACCGTATAAGAAAGCTCACAGGGCTGACTGCCTTTTACTTGCGTGTCGGCAATGATGGCTCTCTTGCCGTCTTCCGATTTTTTCAGGAAATGTTTCAGTGTTCCGGTTTCGGCGGCAGGAGCTTTTTCCACTACTGTACGGTATGTTTTTTCCGTCTCCCTGCGTTCAAATTGCCCCATCAGGTGGGTGAGCGCAGCTTTTGTCTTGGCAAAAACCAGCACACCACTGGAAGCGCGGTCGAGCCGATGCACGGAACGGAGGTAGGGTGTAGGTTTCAGTCGCTTGGAACTGGAATTTTCATTCAGGCTATTGGTAAAATACATCAGTGCCTCCGTTTCTGCCGAAGGGTGCTTATGGGTGCCACTTTCGGTGGAAAGGCCCGCAGGTTTGTTTAGGACAAGGAGGTAATAATCTTCAAAAATAATCTGCATGGATATGGGTGTGGAATGGAAACTTTTTGATTCAAGGTCAAAGGTTTGTCGCTAAACGCCAAATATTGTTAAAATTTACTCATAAAATTAAAATAGTTTTGCATTTGCTCTCCAGAAAGCGCTGATGTCTATCCAAATTCATGAACATGAAAAAGTTATTTACGCGCCTTCCCTTTTTTGCCTGCTTGTTTACTGCGACAACAGTGTTGGCACAAACCAATGTAACGCACCTGTCGACGGTTACTTTTAGCAACCAACGGCTTTCGAATGTATGGGGCTACACGTCCTCCAGCGGCGCAGAATACGCCCTTGTTGGCGGTTTTCAAGGTACGACCATCATTGATATTTCCAACCCTTCCGCGCCTGTAACCATTACTACCATAGCAGGCCCACTCAGCGATTGGCGGGAAATAAAAACCTACGAAAATTATGCTTATGTAGTGTCGGAAGGCGGTAGCGGCGTTCAAATTATTGATTTGAGCAACCTTCCAAACAACAACCCTTCAACCTATAACTACTTTTGTAATGTGCCTGGTTTTGGCGACATGACCAAAGGCCATGCCCTGCACGTAGACGTAACCGCTGGGTTTCTGTATGTCTATGGGAGCAATATAAACCTTGGCCGACCTGTCGTCATTAACCTGGAAACCGACCCCTACAACCCGACTTATGCTGGCAGACTCGCCGCACTTGCCTATGCCCACGATGGCTATGCTGACGATAATTTTATGTACGCTGGGCATATCTATGCCGGGCAGTTTTCTATTGTCGACTTCACCAATAAATCCAGCCCGGTGGTGATTGCCACCCAGCCTACTCCCGGCGCTTTCACCCACAATACCTGGCTTTCCGGGAGTACCCTTTTTACCACCGATGAGGTGACCGGGTCTTTTTTAACCTCCTACGACATTTCCAATACCAGTAATATTCGGGAACTGGATCGGATCAGGAGCAATCCAGGTTCTGGGGTCATTGCGCACAATACCTACATTACCAACAATTATGCAGTAACCTCCTGGTACAAAGATGGTTTTACCATCGTGGATGTTGACCGCCCGGCCAACATGGTCCAGGTAGGCAACTATGATACTTATCCCAATGATTCGGGCAATGGATTCGAAGGCTGTTGGGGAGTGTACCCATATTTCCCTTCTGGCACCATCATCGCTTCTAACATTCGAAAACTTAACACGCATAATGGTGAGTTGATGATTTTTTCTGCCAATTATGTGCGGGGCTGTTATTTGGAAGGTACAGTTCGCAATACTGCTGGCAACCCGCTTACCAATGCAAAGGTGGAAATACTGAACACAAGCAGCCTGGAAACTGTAAACAACATTGGGGAATACAAAATGGGATTATTAACCCCTGGTACATACACCACACGTGCCAGTAAACAAGGTTATTTTCCCCAAGACTTTGTGGTCGACCTTGGTACTGGTCAGTTGGTGATCCAGGATTTCACCCTGGCCCAAATCCCACTGCCAGTAGAGCTGACCAAATTTGAGGTGCAGGCCGAAGATTACACGGCGTTGCTCCGCTGGGAAACTGCCACGGAGGTTAACAATGCCGGGTTTGAGGTTCAATATGCCTCGGATGCATTGTCTTGGGAGCCAATTGGTTACGAGAAGGGAAACGGAGAAATAGCGGGCAAATATTCCTTTCGGAGCAAAACCCTGAAACCGGGCGTGCATTATTTCAGGCTGAAACAAATCGATCTTGATGGCAAATTTAAACTTATCGATTGGGTGTCGTGCGTCATTGAACGCAGCGGGCTTCAATTGGCAATGCAACCCAACTTGGTCCAAGACCAAAGCACCCTAAAAATCCATGCTGCCCAATCCGGCGACGTACACGTTGAACTTTTTTCAGCCAACATGCAATCTCTGGGACAGCAATGGACTTTCAGCGTGGAAAAAGACTTTGAAACGCAGCTGCAATTGCAACATTTACCCACTGGGAAATATTTCCTGATGGCACAAAGTGGGCAAGAGCGGGCAGCTATTGCTTTTATCAAAAGTTAGTACGGTAGTTTGATTGTCCGTTTCAAAGAATCTAACAAAATGTAAAAGGGTGGATATGGTCTTTTTAACACGAAGTTTGTCAGACTGCTTACCTTTGCAGCTTCATTTTCTGTTTTTGGGCTAAAATCCCCTGTAACATGAAGTTTTTTTACATCGCAAGTCAAATTTTACAACAATATGGTGGGCAGTCTAACCCAAAAGAGCGCAAAACTCAAGCGCATTTTTATTGAACCCAAACTTCCTGAAACCCTCAGTCCTCTCGCTGAGTTAGCCCAAAATCTTTGGTGGTCTTGGGATCACGAAGCGATCGAATTATTCAAAAATATTGATGCACAGGCATTTGAAGCGCATCATTACAACCCGCTTGCTTTGCTCGATGAGTTGAGCACGGAGAAAGCGCAGGCATTAATTGCCGACAAGCAATTTGTTGCTAAAATGAAGCAGGTGCATGCCCGATTTCACGCTTATTTGAATGAAGCCCCGAAAAAAAAGCAACCCCAAATCGCTTATTTCTGCATGGAATACGGCTTACATCAGTCCTTACGACTGTACTCGGGTGGCCTCGGGGTACTCGCTGGAGATTATTTAAAGGAAATTAGTGACCGCAATGCCAATTTTATTGCAGTCGGCATGCTGTACCGCTACGGTTACTTTCAGCAGGGTCTTTCCATGAGTGGCGAGCAAATTCATACCACAGAACCCGCTAAATTCACCCAACTTCCCATTCAACCTGTGCGCGACGAGCGCGGCGAATGGATAAAAATCCACGTCAACCTCAGTGGTCGCACCGTATGGGCAAAAGTGTGGGTGCTGCCAGTGGGCAGGATGCCGCTGTACCTGCTCGATACCGATATTGATGATAATGCCTGGGAAGATCGCAGCATTACGCACCAACTCTACGGTGGCAACAATGAACACCGCCTGAAGCAAGAGCTGCTGCTCGGCATCGGCGGGTTAAGGGCTGTCAAGGCCATGAAAATTGAACCAGACCTTTTCCACCTCAATGAAGGCCACGCCGCGTTCCTTGGCTTGGAACGCTTGCGCAACTACATGAAAGAGCAAGGTTTGTCGTATCCCGAGGCCCTCGAAGCCGTGCGTACCACCCAACTTTTCACCACGCATACCCCTGTTCCAGCTGGTCACGATACTTTTTCGGAGACCATGCTGAAGGAGTATATTTTCGAGTATACCTATGCGCTCGATGTTTCATGGGACGACTTGATGGGCCTTGGCAGGATGCATCAGGAAAACCATGACGAGCTTTTCAATGTGAGCCACCTCGCCATCCGTACTTCCCAGGAAGTAAATGGCGTTAGTCGACTCCACGGGGCCGTGAGCCAGAAAATGTTCCGCGAGCTCAACCCCGATTACCACCACACCGAAAGCCATATTGGATACGTGACCAACAGCGTTCACTTCCCCACATGGGTCGCCGGTGAGTGGCTAGATTTTTACCAGAAAAAATTAGGGGAAGGAATATTGCAACAGCAATCGGACAAGAAAATTTGGCAAAAAATTCAAAAGGTTCCTGCTGCTGAAATCATGGACATCCGGCGCTTGCTGAAAAAACGCCTGCTCGATTGGGTGCGCAAACACCTCGCCGATGACCTGATGCGCCGTGGTGAAAACCCGCGCAGCACCTTTGAAATGGTGAACGCAATCAAAGATGGTGCCCTGGTTTTTGGTTTTGCACGCCGCTTTGCCACGTACAAACGCGCCACGCTGCTCTTTTCCAATGAAGCCCGACTGGCCGAAATTGTGAACAACCCCAGCAAACCGGTGATTTTCCTGTTTGCCGGTAAAGCACACCCTGCCGACAAGGGAGGTCAGGAGTTTATACGCCTTATCTATAACATCACCAAAAACCCGCTTTTCCGGGGTAAGGTTATTTTCCTGGAAAATTACAGCATGGAAATGGCCAAGCTGCTCACGCAGGGGGTGGATGTATGGCTCAACAACCCCACACGGCCCAAGGAAGCCTCCGGAACCAGTGGCATGAAAGCCGTGATGAATGGTGTCATGAACTTCTCCGTGCTCGACGGCTGGTGGTGTGAAGGCTATAAACCAGGTGCAGGATGGGCCTTGCCAGAGCTTGACACGTATGAAGACGCCAATTTGCAAAACGAGCTGGACGCAGAAACAATTTACAACCTGCTCGAAAACGAAATCGTTCCAGGCTATTACGATCAGGATAAAAACGGCGTGAGTGAAAGCTGGGTGCAGCATATAAAAAATACCATTGCAGAAATAGCCCCCGAATTCGTCATGGGACGCATGCTGGACGACTACCAGTCTCGTTTTTATGGGAAACTCTGGGAACGCAGCCAGCACCTGCTTCGTGATAATTTCAAGGAAGTACGCGAGTTGACCGTGTGGAAAGCCAGGGTGAAAAACGCCTGGAAAGCCATCGAACTCATTGATTTGCAAGCCCCGGACACTTTTAACCGATCGCTTCCGCTGGGTTCAGCTTTTGAAGCCAGCGCTCGCTTGCACCTGCAAGACCTGTCACCCGCCGACCTCGGTGTGGAAGTGGTGTTTTACAAAAGAATATCGGAAGAGGAAATGGAGCTGATTTATACCCATGAAATGACGCTTAAAGACAGTCACGGAGCAGAAGCAACCTACGAATGCAGTTTCAATCCCAGCACGGCTGGCGTGTTTGAGTATGGTTTCCGGGTGTTCCCGAAGCATAAGTTGTTGCCGCATCGGCAGGATTTTGGGCTGGTACGGTGGCTGTAGGAGTGCGGATTTTGGAATTCGGAATGCGGAATGCGGATTTTGGAATGCGGAATGTAGGGCTTGTCCTTAATGCAGTACTGGATTGCCTCAACGCGATTTATCGGTAGCACGGCATTTATGCCAATGCCGTTGACTTAAGGAAAAAAGCGAGTGTGATAAGTGCGTAAATTTGAGTTGGAATAAATCAACCACTTACACACACCCGCCTTGGCAACAAAATTAACACGTATATTGGAAGGCATGAAATCCTTTCTCCAGGAAGCCTTGAATTCACCGGAGAAGTATCTGTTAAGCGCTAAGTCTTTCACGCGTCGGCGTGTATTAAGTTTAGACAAATTGTGTTTTTTCTAGCTTCGCAATCCAAGCGTTCTTTGAGTATCGAGCTGGATGAATATTTTGCTAGCTATGGGAAACTCCCTTGCACGAAGGGGGCATTGAGCAAGGCCAGTTATAGGGTTCTGTGGTGTTTGTTTAAGGATTGGCACCGTCATTTTATATCCTTGGTGTATGCTTCCCCAAAAGGTTTGTTGCGGTGGAAAGGCATTTTCCTAAAAGGGGTTGACGGGACGACCTTGTACCTGTTCAAGG
>JBBRWA010000240.1:0-9625 GCA_038246345.1 Chitinophagales bacterium | reverse complement strand
AGGTACGACTTGCCGGAGGAATCAACATGCCTCTTCTTCTTCCTTCATTTTATCTTTCTTCGTTTTGTCTTGATTTTATTGTTCTTATTACCGAGAACGATTGTGCTGCCGCCCGTGCCGCCCTGCGCTGGCTTTGCGGGCTGGGCATTGGGCGGCATGGACGGCAGTGCGTTGTTCTTGCCTATTTTTTTATTATTTTCATCTTAAAGTACACATAGTCTGGACACCCTTCTTCAATGAAATTAACTTCAATTATTGCAGTTTTTGAATCAATAAAGGCTATATCCGTAGGACTATTATATTCTTGCATCTCAAATTCAAGCAACTTATTCATTTTGTTTTTTTGAACATTGAACAATTGAACTCCACGCTTTTTTTCAGGGGTATAGATGTTTGACGATGACAAAACAGATAAAATCCCAGCCGATTTTACAGATTTATGCCAAAAATTAGGAAATCCCCATGCTTCAAATTCTTCGCCTGTTTCTCGATTTAAGATTTTATACACTAATTTAGTCGGTGATTTTTCCTCGACAACGTAACTATTGATGTTGAAGTAATAGCCCAAAAAATGATAAAAAACACTGTCCGTGTAGGAATTCGTAAATTTCCTTGTTTTTCCGTTGGGAAAGAAAACCTCAATCGTAGTTGAATCTCTTCGATTGAAATATTTCTCTTTTAAAATTCCGAAATCCTGCAAAGCAAACCACGCCATTTCTGCCGAGTTTGAAGATTTTGTTTCAAAAATATTTTCCTGGGGTTCATCATCATCCTCATCCGTTGAAGTCGAATCAACTTCAATGTAATCGCCACCGTATGCTCGTGCAAGGTTTTCCGCTACTCTTTCTGCTTCAAGAAACGTACTTAATTTTTGATTCCAATTTATCAACGGGTAGAAGTTTAATTTGACATACATTTTCGGCGATGCCAATAATTCGTTGATGTAGATATTGGTTGGGATTCTCCTTTTCCCTTTTAGGTTGCTGGGTTTATCCGTAAATATTTTATCCGCATATTTATCGAATTCATCCTTTGAAGATTCAGTAAACTCTAAACGATAGCCTTCAATATAGAAAACCGAATCTTCGGGCAGATTTAACTTGTCGAAGTCTTGCCCTGCCTTTTGTGAGGTCTGCTCATTATCAGATAATTTGTCAACTGGTTTATCTTGATGCTCATTACAAGAAACGAGCACTAATAACATTAATCCAAAGAGTTGTATATTTTTCATTTTCTTTTATTAGTTCTTGTCTAAAATTTCTCCAACTTGTTCCCAAAATCCTCTGTCATCGGTTGCACAAGGTGGAAGGCTGCTTAAAATGTCGTCTGCATTGTCTTTCGAGGTTTTCGAAACTTTTAGAGTCAGTCTTGTTGGGTCAGCATTTCGACTATTCCGCCATGTGCATATTATTTTATTTTTTTCCTTATCATATTTTCCAGTAACTGTTCCGAACAACTGCCCGGTGCTTGTTCTTTTTTCTTCAAATTCAATTTCCCCTTCTTCATTTATTTCTCCCTCAAACTCAATTTTATTAACGGTGCAATTTCTAAATCTATGAAAGCCTACACCTGTCAAAACTCCGTCTTTTGAAGTAATGTCCAATGCTACAACGGTTCCTGCTTCGGAGTAGCCTTTAAAAGTTTGCTCCTCAAATCCAAAGCCTCCGCAACTTGCAAAAAGAAGCAACCACAAAATGTATGTTATTTTTTTCATTTTCTTATTTTTTCAGTTGGCAAGAACGTGAGCATCCCTGCCCGTGCCAACGGTTAGGAGAGCATGGACAGGGATGCATTGATGGCAGAATATGAATACTATCGTGTAATTTGCCAAAACCTAATATGGTTTGTAATTGAACCTGCGGTATTCTATTCTTTATATGTCACTGTAAGTTTACAGGTCCCTTGACAGGTGCATTCCGCATTTCCCGTGCTTAGGATATAACGTTCCCTACATGTTTCAGTAGCATTATCACACCCTCCTGTGCAATCAATTTCAACTACTGGGCCACTTCTTTGTCCTGATGCGTTAAACTTCGTAATGTACATTACAGTTCCCCTAGCAGCAGAAGTTGGAATTTTATACTCAAAAAGAACAACTTCCGCATTTGGGTACTTTTCAATTTCAATGGAATACAAGAGGGCATTAATTGTGCCTATCTTAGCCATGAGATGTTCATTGAAATACTGAACATAAGCCGAAGTTGTTGATAATTGATTTGAAACCTGCATTGTGCAGTTACTGCATGGACATTCAATTGTTCCTGTATTCCCATCATATAACATTGCTTCGCAGGTGCTTTCTGAGGGGTATGGATGCTCGCCCACCTGGCAACTTCCTGTACAGGTAATTTTATGAACATCAGCAGCCCTGTCAACTACCGCATTATTTAAAGGAGCAAGAATACTTTGCTCATGGCTTACTATTTCCTTTTGACATGCGTAAACAGCAATGCATGAAACTGCAAAGGCCAAAAGAATCGAATAAATTGATTTAATTTTCATAATGAAGTTTGTTTATTTTTCAAAGTGCGGCTTTGAAACCCGTCGTACTTGCTTGTTTTTAGTGGTGCTTTCTGATATTATCCCACCGATGGTTTGAAATCGTTTTTATTAATATCAAGGCGGCATTTTTTATTTTCCGAAAAGCGGGCTCTTTTGCCGTTGATATTTATTTATTCTGATTTCTGCCATCGTGGGCATGGGCGAAGGTTGCGCGTTTAGCGCAACTTTTCGACCATGCATTGATGGCAGAATTATATAGTCAAGTGTCTGCTAAACTGAAGATATATATTATTGCTCTGAGAAACTCAGTGGCAGCCGATACAGATGGAATTTGCTGCCGTTCCTTTTTAATTGACCGAGGCAGGTTCGGCAGCGAACCTGCCTCGGTGTCGGTTACTGTTTTTGCATTTTATAGGTGTAAATCTTGTTGTCGGCCGCAAGGATGTGTAGGACGTATATGCCGGTCGGTAAGGTTTGCAGATCGTTGATGGTAAGTACATTTTGACCTTCGGTGATCGTAGCCTTCCGCTGCCAGACGGTAATGCCGAGAGCGTTCACCAACTGTACCGTGCCTTCGGCCACAACGTTACTGTGCAGTGACACCTGGATTTTATCTGTAAATGGGTTCGGGTGGGCTTGCACATCCGTAGAAGTTGCCACAGGTTTTCTGGGAGAATTGACCATGAGACGGTGACCAGTCGAATCTTTAAACACGTTGACTGGCAGAAAGGTTATGTAAGCCTTACTGTATACCGAATCGCTTGGATAACTTTCATAAATATTGCTACCTATGAGGCGTTCGAAGGTTAAGCCATGGTAATTGCCACCGAAGTAAAGATTGCCCTCTGAAAATACGCAGCGCTTCACCTCCTCGTCATCCGTACTGCCGAAACTCTTAATATCCGTCAATGCGCCATTTGGGTCATACCTAAGGATGGCTACATCCTTGCCGCCGATACTGATAGCGGATTGGTTGCTAGCCGTTACGGTGTTTGTGAAAGTGAGGCCGAGGAACAAACTTCCGTTATCACCTTCGGTCAGGTCGAGCTCCGTAGCATTGTACGAAGAGATATTCACCGTATTGACCCAGGCCAGCGTACCCGTTGGCATCAGGTTGACGAGGGTCAGCTGGTTGGCGGTCGGCTGGGCAATGGTCTGGGAATTGATCTGTACGGTGCCGGTGCCGGAAAACAGGTACGCGCGGTTGCCGCTCGATTGGGAATAAGCAGTTCTCAAAAGAGTCATGCCTGACGAAGCATTTAAATTATTCGATTGGTACTGGTACGTGAAGGCGTTCATCGGGTCACGCAACGTAAAATACTGACCGGGCTGGCTGCCAACGATTGCCGTTTGTCCGTTGGTACCCAGGGCGGCAGTGCCGGTCCGGCCGGAGATCAGCAGGTTGCTACCAGAGCGTTCAAACGTCAGCGGCCGGTTCGCATCGAAATTCATAACAGTGCGGGTGGCAGCCAGGGCGCCGGTATTCGAAACGCGGAGCACGATAGCGCTAACCGAGGTTGCGTTCGCGACCTGTTGGTCGCCGAAGGTCAGCGTGCCCTGGAACCGGCCGGCCACAAGCATCTGCGTACCTTCCCTCGACAAGTGGCTGATCTCCAGGAATCCGCTCGCTCCGATCGGAATGGTCCAATCCTGTAGAAAATCTTCGTAGCTCAGATAGTACTTCGGCACATTGTCCTCCTTACTGATGTAGGCCAGGCTGTTGTTATCCAGGTCTTCGAGGCTGAACTTGATGTTGGGAATCATTTCGCGTTCAGCCGAAGTGTTATGGGGGAAATAATCGTAGTACAGGCCCTTTCCCTGTTGGTTTTTGAACAACCCTTTGGGAACGAACGCGCCGCCGTCATACGCTGCGCCGAAATTGACGAACTCATCGCTGCGGTCAGGTAGCCCGTGCTCCGTTCGGATAGGCGGTAACCCGTCGTTGGGCGCGGTTAAAAAGAACGTCTCGCCAGGAAAATCATTGAGTAACGATACCGGAAAGAGACAGCATCCGCCACCTGAACAGAATAAACCTTTGCAATAAACCTTGGTGACACCAAGTGTAAAGCCTTCTTCCGGGTCACAGGGCTGGGGCGCCGGCTCGCCGTACGAGTATGCATATGATATAGATGGTTCCGGACACGGTGCACAGTCGATCGACTCGACGTTGTTGTGAAGGACCGTAAAGTCGGTCAGGCAGAAGCTGACACTGGCGCAATACATACGGGAGTCGAATGGCTCGATCCCTTCCCATTGCGTGACAAGATCGTGTAATTCCGAGTTGAGGAAGTTCGGATAAGTCGCCAGCAGGTCATCCTTCCAGTTGATCAGCTGGTACAGGCTGTACGTCCGCGGCTCGCACAAGTACACTGGTGGCAGGCTCGGATTGATCGGGTTACCGCTGGAGTAGAAATAATTGGGTACCACGCTGGACATACAGAACGATTCGTCGCCGACGGGCCAGTTGCAATTCAGGGACCAGCATCCTCCCGAGCTGATAGCTTGCCCGTTCGTTCCGGGAAAGGTGGTGGTAATCTTCAGGTTAGCCGGACAATAGCGCACCTTGTCGCAGTATTTCAGGCCCTTGCTGTTGTAAACGTCAATCAGTGAATTGATGTAGTCCGAGGAATGCGGCGAATTCACCAGGGCATCGAGCAGTATCTGATAATAGATAAAGGCTTTTACGGTCTTCTTGGAATATTTTATATCATCCACTTCGGTGTTGCCACAATAGGTGTCTACGGAGCATCTCGAAAGCCAGCCGCCATTGACATCGTTGAAGCTCATCTGAGGCGGCTGTTGATAGCCGTCGTTGGCGATGAAATTCGGGCCGCAGTACACGTCGTAATAACAAATATCATTGTTATAATGATCGAAAACATTGCTTACCGGCTTGTGCTGCATGGTAAAGGGATAATTATACGTACAAGCGCCGATAGTCACTACCAGGGAGTAACTGGCGCCCGATGACAGGTTGGGCACCAGATGCGTTATATCCGTCGCGAAGGGATTCAGCAGGGGTTGGGCCTGGCCGTCCAGGGTTATTTGCACCAGCTCGGCCAGTGGATTGTAGACTTTCAATTTGAGCGAACCGTCGTTAAAGCCTTCGCATGGCCGGTTCTCCTCGATAATTTGGTATTCCTTATTGCGTAAGTCGCCGCATCGGGTCAGCTTGCATCCCCGGTTGTCGGTTACGATGACACATATATTGCCGCTGCGCAGGTTTTGCACGTTGGTTCCCGACTGCGTCGGGTTGGTATTCCAGACGTACGTATAGCCCGGGTTGCCGTTGGCGATCTGGATGCTGCCCGTTCCCTGGTTTTCACATGCGGGTGTGAGGGTAAAGGCGTTGGCCTGCATCGGGGTCAGCGGTATGGTGGTTACCACCTGTGCGCCGCAGTAATCGATTACCGTGGAGATGTAGTTTTCCGCCATGAGTTGGGTTCGGGTGTTCGTCACTCCGGTAGGGGGCGCATCGCTCCACGCGTAGGTATACGGGGGAATACCACCGCTCACCGTAAGATTGATCTGACCGTTGTTTTGTCCGGGGCATGGCTGGAGGCTGGTGAAACCCACAGCCAGCGGGGCCGGTGGTTGAATGGTCGGAACGGTAAAGGTTTTTACCACCGTGCAACTCGCTTCATCCGACGAGATGGTCACACTATAAGTGCCTGGAGCGAGGTTAGTGATCGTGGAATAGTAGTCGAAGGCCGTATGGTGTCCGGTGCTCCAATCGAAGGTATAGGTTCCCCCGAATTGATCGAAGGCGTACACTTCAACCGAGCCGACGTTGCCACCGCCCAGGCAAGCCGGGGTAATGGTTTCGTAAATTTCTGGGTAATGCTGAGCAGTCAGTTCCTTACAGTCCTCACCGGTGCATCCGTAAGGGTCGGTAAGGACCTGACAATACTCGCCCGGACCGAGGTTGGTCAAAAACTGCCCCGACGGCACGAGCACATTGCCCTGCTCGTCTTCCCAGTGATAGGTATAGGTATAGTTGGGAAAAACATTCGGTGGCTGAATGTTGCCTGTCGTCAGCAGTCGGATCGCACCGTCGGTGGAATTGCAGCCATTCGGATGAAACAGCAATACGCCGGCACTGAACGAAATTTGGGGGCATATCGGCAATACGTGCGTCAGGTCGTTGTTGAACGGCACGTTCGACGGATTGGACCAAGTGGTATTACCCGTACGGGTCGGAATGGTTACGCAGGCTGCGTTTTTAAAAGTTTGCAGCGCCATCAGCACGTTGCCGTTGTTATCCTGCCCCGAAAAACTAAGGGTACGATCGACCGCATATTGGAACTGAGCAGGCGTAATCGCTCCGGTGGTAAATGTAAAAGTGCGCTGGTCGGCCGAAATGTTGGATGCCACCAGGTTGTTCAACCCGAGCGACGGGATCGAAAATGCCAGTTGGCTCAATGCCTCGGAGCCCTCGGCGATGATGGTAAAGCCGTTGGGTACGTCGTCGATCAGCATCTTTTCATGCACCACTTCGTTGAAATGCAAACCGTTGGCGCAGGCGGTAGTACAGTCCCAGGTTGCCTCATATACCGTGGTATTGCCGTATTTAACTGTTACTTTTTTCAAATAGGGCTTAAAATTGTCAATCACATAATTGTCCGCTGTATTGGGCAGCAGTTCTTGGTCGCAGTTATTGGAATAATCGCAGGCGTTCACCCGTACCCGTACGCGCCGGCCTTCGGGCAACAAGGCCTGTTCAGGGCAGGCGGCCGAGGCATTGTACGCCCCATCCTGATGCTGTAGCGTGTTCCAATATTTATCGTACGGCGTGTTAAAGGCATCGTTGGTAATCCAGTATTCGAAATTTGGCGTTTGCCAGTTCGCGTTGGGGCCATGTAGGGTGAGCGCGGAGGCATTGGTCGGAACGTTGGCGAATGAAAGACCAGTATAAGCATGTAGCACCGTGTTAGTCAGGTCAAGCACCTCCCAGTTGATGGTGTATGGGGCAACGCCGAAGCCGTTGCCCGTGCCGTCGGCGTTGACGCGGGCATCCTCCACGTTTACCCGCAAGTCAATCTGTCCGAACAGGGTTAAAGTATTCGTGATATGTGCGCCGTTGTTGTTACCCTGGCGATAGAGCCGCGCCTCGTCTATGTCGGGCGCCACGATGTCGAGTGGGTTGAGGTTGCCGATCGGATTGATCCATGCGGTCTGATTCTGTTCCTCAAAGCCAGTGATGTTCGTCAGGTCACCAGTGCTCTGTTGCAGGTGGACGTGCTGAGCCGTCACTTCGCCAATAAATTGATTGGCTTCTACAGGTGTAACTTCATCAACCCAGGCAGGCGGATGATTAATGACATGCACATAGGCATAATGCCCGACGGCGACGGCACCGTTTACCGCGTTGTACGTTCCAGCTTCGATGGAGTACACTGGTGTGCCGTTGGGCGAGGCCATATCAAGTCCGTAGTGATATCGGTTACGGCCGCCTCGTTCTTCACCAACAGTTCCGTTGATGTAATGCTGCTGGTTTTGAGGGAGCAACGGGTATTGCGCAAAAGCGAGCCGCGCCGTCAGCACGAGCGTGAGGAGTAATAAGAGTCGTCTTGCGTTCATTTTATATTGATTTTGTAGAATTTGTTATTATTTGGGTCTATTCCGAGTTGTTCTCGTATAAACAATCCGGCATCGGTAGCCAGTAGAAAAGGATAGCCAGTCAGGTCGAGCGGCACATAGACGACCTCGCCGCGCCCGTCTTCCAGTCCCAGTCCGCGCTCCGTAATCGTGTATCCATCGGTATTACCGGAATCCGGCTTATACTGGGCGATGAAGTATGATGTGACAACATATTGTTGAAACATGGCCATTCCAGAGACGTTCGCCCCCTCTTTGCCCTGGGTATGGCGATTGACGATTTCGCCGCTTTTCGTATCAATCACATAATAGAAATTCCCGTCTGAAGGGCTTAGAAAGTACTGTCGCCCGTCGACCGTATAGTAGTGCGACCGCTTATACAGCCCGCCGCGATATACTGGGAGAGATCGGAGCATCGTGCCGTTTTTTCTAAAGAGAAAGAGGTTTTTGTGCCTCTCGTCATGCGCGTTGCGGCTCACAAACGCTACGGTTCCGTCGAACGCTGAAATAAACAGTTCCGACTTCACGTGCTGGCTGTCGAGCGCAGTTTCCCATTGCAGCGTTCCGTTGGGTGAATAGCACTGCACGTGAGTTTTGGATAATTTGATGCCGGGTATGTGGCCTTCGAAGGCGGCTACAATCATTTTTTGAGATGGTTCGTAAATAACTTTAGCGTTCCAAAACGCAGTTTTGTCCACCTCAAATCGCTTGATCAGCGTATTGTTTTTTCGCTGGAAAAAGACGAAGTGCAGACCACTAGAAAGCACCAGATTAGCCTTATGTACTATGCCAAGCCCATCATCTGATGGCACGAATTCGTCGTGACTTTCTTCACCATTACTCCCCAGAGAGGACAATCGTCCCTTGGCTAATACGGAATTAGACATACTGCGCAACTCAACATCGTAAGCTGTCGTAACTCCCTTTTGGCTGGTCACCGGTTTTGCTACCGTAAAGTACCGCTGGTTGGGTGAAGTCGTTATCAGCACTTCCTGCCCAAAGCGCAGTGCCGATGCCTCTGTACGTGCTTCGGCGCCATCAAAAATTTCAATTTGCCAGCCTTTAGATGTCCATATTTTGTTGATGTAATGTTCCATAACCTCACGTTGGTGTACGGGTGTGAGTTCGACTTGTGGTATGCGAGCCAGCGTCGTGTCCTGGGCTAACGCCTCAACCGACAGTAAAATCATGATGAGAAAAAGAAGTAGTAACTTCAGGGGCAAGCTCAGTCGCGATGGAGATACAAATGTTTTTTCCATATGTAAAAATTGTTTGGTGATGAATAATGAGAATGGCGGATTCAAGTTTCAATCAAACAGCCTTTTCAGATAACCGTAAATGCATGACTTGTGCTCTTGGTATTTATTTTTTCAGTTTCTGCCATCGTTACGCTTCCCGAATGTGCGACGCTTAGGAAGCATTTTCGGGAAGCGATTGTTGTAGGCTTTATTCAAATTTCGCTTTACTGATGTCAATTCCAAAAGAAGCCAATTCAACTTTTTGTGATGTAGAAAAGGTTGTATTT
>JBBRWA010000239.1:0-9635 GCA_038246345.1 Chitinophagales bacterium | reverse complement strand
CCTTTTGCGAAGAATTCCCAAACTACATGGCTTCGCTAGGCTGCACAATTGCAAATGGGGAGACTACAAATTATAGCCCAAATGAATTGATTCAAAACAAGAATTTCATTGTCAATGGACTGTGGACAATCAACGCTGCGAATAGCTTAATTTTTCAGAATTGCAACTTCAAAATGGCCTCTGGTGCGTTGATTGCCTTAAATTGTAACAATACCGTCACCATGACTTACGATGGCTGCAATTTCTTTAGTTGCGACAACGTATGGCGCGGTATAAGTATAGAACATCATTTCTCTCAGATTGGATTTGCGCAAAACTCATTTAATTTCACGAATTGCCACATTGAGGATGCCGTCTCTGCTTTATTCATCAGGAATCCAAGTCTTGCTGTCAACTATCGCATCACCGGAAACTTATTCAACAATAATTATATCGGTTTGAGAGCTTATCGAGAAGCGACATTTTCGACCCCTATATGGATGTCACTGAATTTTAATAATAACAATCTTGGCACTTCACAAAACTTGCGATTATTTTATGGGCCAAAGCCACCGCCAGCAGGATGGCCAATGGCGTATGCCGGGGCTCATATTAGCAACCTCGTGACATTTATCGGTCAACCTTCTACCTTAAACACCTTTTATCAAATGCATAATGGAATAGTTTGTGAAAACTCCGTATTGGATATAATTCACAACAAATTTAGTACGCTTTGGACAAACGGAATACTGGGAAAGTCATGTGATTTAACAATACACGGTGGGAATGAATTCATTGGAGAGGTAACAGTTCCTGGTATCCCCAATCTACCAACGATGCAGAATGGCGTGTATGCATTATCTTGTGACTTGGATATAAACCTAAATAATTTTAATAAAAGAATCAGGTATGGAATAAACTCAAGAGATAACCTACATGGAGAATTTATCAGAATTTCTCAAAATTCTTTTGCAGAAGACGTAAATGCGACTTTCGCTGATGAACATTGCGGAATTTGCATTGAACGTTCCGCTGCTGCTGCTACTGTAGGTATACCTACTCATAACGAAATAGGCCTTAATAATTTTAATGTTAGGACAACAAATTACACCGCTATCGTCGTTGAAGGGGTTAATACAGCTACTGATGAATTGGTTATAAGCAGAAATTTACCCATAAACCTGGAGAACCTTCCCCCATTCAGCTTTGTAAAAGGTATTTACGTCCGAACTTCGAACAGTGACAACTCCATTGTCGGCTTAAACCAAGTCAATATTGATGGTTATTACCAGAGTGGCAACTTTGGAGTTTTGACCTTTACTTCAAATAGTGTTAATTTCAATATCAACTCTAATGCGGTAATCGGAGTTAACATACCAACAACGCCAGACCCAGACTTTGCAAATACTATTCATGCAGCAATATATTTAAGGAATGGCGATGCCAACGCAGATGCAGTAGTATGCAATAATACGACCGATTATAGCCGTGATGGGTTACATTTTGCTCGAGGAATGGCAAGAGTGCGGGAAAATAAAATTTACAATCATTCGTATGGAGTGCTCATTGAGCCCTCAAATGTACTTCCAATGCTTGGTCTTCAGGATGGTCGTGGTAATCAATGGCTTGGCAGTTATGCCCATTTTGCAGCAATAAGACTAGAAAACCCAGGTCAGCCAGTAGCCGCTGAATTATGCCGTTTTTGGGTGCCCGAATCCAATCTATTGCCATTTTTACCGGCTTCTACTGCGGTTTCTCCTAATCCAGATTTAGAGCTAGATGCCGACTTAAAATGGTTTAGATATAGGCCATCCTTAGCATTAGATTACTGTAGCCAGGGTTTTGTCCCAAATGGCGTGAGCGAGTTTGAAATGCTGGTTGCAGAAAACCTATTCACCAGTTTGTCTGCTGAAATGATTTGGGATACCAAACGCAACCTATACAGAAAACTCCTTGAAAACCCTGGGCTGCTTGTTGGAAACAATACATTGACAACATTTAAAAATACTTACCAGGGAAGCCCTCTTGCAGCATTCTCGCAAGTTGATTGGGCCATACGAAACGCTACTCGTTTTACAACGGCGAGTCAAGAAAATCGAGATACAATAGTTTTGAGTCTTGCTCAAAAGACACTTCAGGTGGAAGGGGTACTGGCTTTAACAAATTTTGATTTCACCCTCGCCTCCGCTGCCCAGCTTCAAAATTTAGAAGCACTTTCTTTGCAGATTGGTAACAAATTTGGCACCATAAGTACTATGGATAAATCCAGATATCTGCAGATTTCAGGTTATTTGGATGCCGCCAACGTGATAAATGAAGCTTTACAAGCAACAAACGTACAAGAACAGGCGCGAAAAGATTTGAATCGGTTAATAATCAAGAAACTAAGGCTTACACCTGTTTCTGCAACAGATTATCAAATCATTTTAAATATCGCGGGCCAAGCTAAGAATGTTATTGGTGCGGCCTTACAAGAGGCCGTCTTATTGTTGAGTGGCTGTGATCAAAATAACTTCGTATCTGCGGAAGTAGAAGCCACCTATGAGAAAAACGCTAGCACAAACGTCGTTGAGTCTTCTGAAAAGGAAAAGATCGACATGCAGGTTTCCCCAAATCCCTCAGACGGTAAATTTCAGTTATTATTGAACAAGCCCATAAACGGGATGCTGCGCATTGTGAGCGCTTCTGGGCGTTCCGTAAAAAGTCTGACTTTAGTCCAAGATCAACGTGAAGTTGCAGTGGATATTTCTGGCGCTCCATCAGGCGTTTATTTCCTGGTACTTCAAAATACAGACGGCAAGGTTATTAAAACGTTGCCTGTTGTAATTCACTAACCATCATTTACTCTTTCACTTAGCCCATTGTCTGACCTTAAGACAATGGGCTAATCACTTTTTAAAAAATGAAAAAAGGATTGTTAGTCTTCTGCATGGCATTCTTTGCCCATTTTTTTGCCCAAGGTCAAAAACATGATTATATTTGGTTACCTGGAATGGGCAAAATCGCGGAGTATCCATTTAGTGGCGTATATTATCCTTGGGGCGGAGTTACCATGGATTTTAACAATCGTTTTCCGCCCACTGTGGAACGCCGCAACCTGGCGTTAGACATGAATTTACAGGCAATTATTTCTAATAAAAAAGGAAAGTTAGTAGCCTATACCAATGGCTGTCATATCGTCAACAAGAACGACCAAATAATGGACAATGGCGATACCATAAACCCCGGAATTTTCCATAACGGCCAACAATGCAATATTTATTATCCCGCATACCAAGGCACTATTTTTCTTCCTGCTCCGGGCAGCGACAGCCTGTATTACCTGTTTCACATGGCTATGGATGTTACGAACACCTATCCATGGTTGGCCAGCCAGCGCTTTTATTATTCATTGTTGGATGCTTCCGCAAACAACGGTTTGGGAAAAGTGCTGGATAAAAACCACCTGCTGTATGCCAATGGGGGCATAGCACCTTATGTGTCCGCAACCAAACATGCGAATGGCCGGGATTGGTGGGTCGTCACGACAAAACGCTTTACCAATCAGTATTATGTTTTTTTACTCGATCCTGGTGGCCCCCAATTTATGCACACACAAGTTATTGGCGATTCTATGTCAAGGGGCAGCCAGTGTTGCGGGCAGGCGGGTTTTTCACCTGATGGCACCAAACATTTCAATGCAAGCAGTCAAACAGGATTAGAGTTGTTGGATTTTGATCGCTGCACCGGTTATTTTTCAAACCCCATTTTTATTGATTCCAGTGAAGTTGGAAAATTCGGGCCAGTTGGCGTAGCCATCTCGCACGACAATCATTACATTTATGTCTCCACCTCAAAATTTGTGTATCAATTTGACTTGACCTCAAATGACATAATCCAGTCGAAAGTATTTCTGGACTCCGTAGATTATGTCCCCAATCCTGAAATCGGGTCATTTCTAGATCAAATGCTCGCCCCTGATGGTAAAATTTATATGGTCTCCTTGAACTACATCCCGGACATGCCTGTCATTCATTTCCCGGAACGCCAGGGCCTGGCCTGCAAAGTGGAGCAGCACGGTTTTAAGCTGCCAGCGCTCTACGGCAATGACTTCATTTTCAACTTTCCGCACTATCGGCTTGGGCCAATCGACGGCTCTTCATGCGATACCTTGGGAATTGATAATATCCCGCTGGCAGAGTTTCGCTGGGATTTCGAAGACACGCTTTCTCCATTTCAAGTTACATTTTCAGAAGTGTGTACTTACGAACCTGATCATTGGCATTGGGATTTTGGTGATGGGGTTACTAGCACTGATCGGTATCCTATTCACCTTTATGACAGTTCAGGCATTTATAAGGTATGCCTGATTGCCCGCAATGCCAATGGGGCAGATACATTGTGCAAAACACTATACCTGGGTACTTCTGCCGTTGAAAACCCGGATATTAATACGGGGATCCAGGTAATTCCAAACCCGTTCAAAGATTATCTAAGCGTTACGCTTGGCACAACGCTGCACCAACCTTTATTCCGCTTATACGATCAATTCGGAAGGTTAATGATTCAAGAGAAGTTAGGGCAGGGTATCAACGAAATACCAGTTTCTGCCTATAAAGCAGGGCTTTATTTTTGGGAGGTCGTTGCTGGTGGGGCAAGGTTGCGCAGCGGTAAGGCGATAAAGGTGGAATAGAAGTAGTTTATGTATTGCCCGAGAATTAAGCACGTAGTTTTTCCTAAACTCTCACATAGACACATAGAAAACATAGCATAACGTACTCAAAAACTATGTTTTCTATGTGTCTATGTGGTGAAAAATCTACGTGGTAAATATGGCCTATCCCAGCTCGGCATCTATCCCACCCAAACGCGCCGAAATCACCTCCCAGCGCTCATTAAAATGCGCAATCTGCCCCTCCTCATTGGCCAGCAGTGCGTCCAGTTCGCCGAAGTTTTCAGCAATGCGGCCTTTGATGGTGCGCACGTACACTCGGAGCTTGTCTTCTAGCGCTTCTTGCATTTGGGCCCGACCCTGGGCAATTTCGTCGTTGTATCCCTGCACGATTTTGCGGCGCTGCACACCAGCCGTGATACCTGCAAACAATATTCCAATACCCGTCAGCACCCCACCCGTAATATCCAGAACAGCAATGTTGGTGGCCGCGGCCAGGATCATCCCAACGATCGCCGCACCGCTACCCGCCGCAATATTGGGCGATACAGAAGCATTCTCGGGAAATAGCCGTGCATCCGTGAAATTCTCGGAGCGCGACATAAAGCGGGAAAAAGCTTCCTGCAATTCTTTCAAGGTCGCCGCCCGCCGCTCGGAAATTGTTTCAAAAATGTAGGTGTCGCCTTTTACGAGGGTGTTACTGGCCTTGATTTTCAAGTCGATCATCTTGGCCATTTGCTGCACGGAATCAGCCAGGTCGACCACGCCTTCGTTGAGCTTGTTGCGGAGTTCGGCGTTGAGTTGCAGCTCCAGCTTTTTGGAAAGACTGTCGAGCCAATCTCCAATACTCACTTGCTTGCTGAAAAAGCCCATGAAGGAGCGCTTCAACATGGACGGGAAAGACAAACCGTCTGCCAGTTCCTGACCGATAACCTTGGTGATGCGGTCATAGCCGTTCAGCAGGTTTTCAATCAGCAGGTTGACGTGGTGGTTCGATTTTTTTTCCTGGTTGTCGAGCGTCAAGCCAATATCGTTTCGGAACTCAGTGTCTTGTTTGAATTGTTCGCCGCGTGTATCGAGGTCGACGCGCACCCGATCCAGGATGTTGCGCGAGGTGGCTACATTGTTCTTCAATTTCATCGTTGCGCCACGCCCGCCTGTTACGTGCGTACGGATGTAGTCGCGTACCGTTGAGAAGTTGCTTTTATCAAACCTGCCTTCCAATTCATCTTTTGCACTGACCGAAAAAATGACGGGTTCTGTGATGCCTTTCTTAATCGCGTGGTCAAACAGCCCGCGTTCGTTCACCGCCAAATCTTCGGTCGACATCAGGTCTTTTTGCTGCAACACGAAGATGATCTTCTTGTGCCAGTCCTGGTGGATGAAATCGTAAAAGTCCCAGGACGATTGCCGGTAAGGGTTTTTTGCCTCGAAAACAAAAATAACGAGGTCGCTGGCCGGAATGAAATTCTCGGTAATTTCCTGGTGGCGCTCCACGATGCTGTTGGTGCCTGGAGTATCCACAATGGCGACTTCTTTCAGGATATCAATGGGCAGGAATATCTTTTTCAGGTAAGGATTGACGATGATGGTCTCCTCTTTTTCCCCGTAAAGAATCTGCTGGATGGTATCCGTCATGGGTTGTGGCGCCACGGCACATACTTCGCGGCCGGCATCCAGCAGTGCGTTTACGAAGCTGCTTTTGCCCGCTTTTACCTCCCCGACGATCACAAACATATAGGGCTCGGACATGCGGTTGCGCAGTTCACCGACCGTGGCTGCCAGATCCTTATGCCCGATCTCCTGACTCAACTGCTGGAGGTCTTTCACGAGGTCTTCGCATTGCGCCCGTAGCGCGAGGGTACGCTGGTTAATAATCATGGTGCAAACGTACAGTTTTCAAAGGCTAACACCGATAACAACGCCCGTTCTGTAGTGGTTTTTTCCAAAAAAGCCCCAGACCACATCTACCCTGAATGGACGTAAGGCTTTTAGGCCGATGTTTTCAAGACCAACATTCAGTTCCCAATACGGCAATTTACCCGTAAAATTAGGATCCGCAGATGGCTGCTCTGCGTAAAAAATACTGGCACCGACCACTTCCTTAAAGTTCAATTTGCGGAGCAACGGTATTTTATCGAGCAGGTAGCCTTCGAGGTGGTGCTGGGCATGCGCCTCTGCAAAAGGCTGGTCGGTAGCATACGCGAAATAGGGCAACATCAGAAAGCTGCGGCTGTATCGGTCGGGTATCCCAAAAAGGGTTTGGTTGCCGGACGGGTGGTATAAATCCATGAACGACAAGGACTTATTTCTCAGGAACATACCTGCGCCAGCGCTCCATTCGGTGTAGCCCCCGAGCCCCCAGGAAAGGTCATTCTGACGTATCATTACATGTACAAAATCAAAATCAGCATCGCCGCCCAGCAGATTTGGAATGGCTTTGCGGTAGCGCAGGGTAAAATCGGGCCATTTTGAACCGCCATAAGATCGAAAATCAGGGTAAGTGCTGTATTGCTGTCCAATGCGGTAGCGTATATCCACACCGAGCAAGAAAATATCCGGTGCCGCGAAATCCTCTTGCCCTTCCAGTGCCGGGATCGGCGCATTGGGTGTGTAGCGCGATTCATCGCCTTTGCGCCAACTGTAGGTAGTGTGGTTGATGAGTGTTTTGCGTCTGGCCCATTCCGTGAAAGCCGTCAGGGAAACGCCGGGCACCAATATCTGGCTCCACTCTACTTTTGCGTACGTTTTATCGTACAATTTCATGAAGTTGCGCTCAGAAAGCAGCGAATATTGGGTATTCGTAATTGTCGCGATGGGCCGCAGTTCGTTGAATTGTTCGGTCATCGTGCCGCCTATTACTTCCAGCGTAGAAAAGCGGATGCTTTCAAAGCGCCGTTTTATGCCCAGCCAACCCCGCAGTTTTGTTTCTTTCAGGCCATAATTCAGGTTGCCAAGTGCCCGCCAATAACGCGTTCCACGTTCATCGGCATCGCGTTGCCACTCCGGCTGCACATCGAACGCCAAGCCCTGCACCGTGTTGAATTGTATCCCTTGGACCAATGCGGGATAGGAAAACGAACGATGTTTGTAGGAGTTCTTCCAAGAATATCCCGTCAAAATGTCAAGGGGTTTAAAACGGTTGCTCCTGCGATCCATACTATCCAGATAAGACTTGGATGTTCGGATTTTTTGAATGCTGTCTTTTTTGACGTAATCGTTGCTTTCTTCTGTCGTGAGCGGCACGGGCCGAATGGAGGCCCAATAATTGGTATCTTGTTTCAACGCGCTTTCCGCCACTTTGAAAGTTTCGCGGCCAAAAAACTTGTCGTCAAAAACGGGATTGAGGTCGTAATTGGAAAAAACACTGTTGAAAAAGCCGTTGATTTTGAACCCTAAAATGCCAATTTTGAAGCTGGTGACTTGGGTCAGCACCCGCCAGGTATCGGGTTTGTTGATCAAGACATATTGTTGTTGAAAATGCAAGGTGTCAATGATCGGCTGCTTGATGGAAGCACCGGTCAGGATGAGGTCTGCACTTTCAATATTCCAATAATCATCCACTACATACAGGAAACCGCTAAAAGTGGGGTCTTCCGCACGCTTGGGGATCACTTTTATCTTTTCAATGGTGTAGCCATTGATGTCTTTGTAGCTGCCCGCCCACTTGAAATTGTAGTAGGTAAAGGCGTTGTCGGCCAATGGAGACAGGATGTCCCGGTCAATTTCAATGCGTTCATTGTACAGGTCAAAGTCGGTAAATGTAGCGCGATTCATGCTGAAACCCCTATCATTTCCGCTGACTTTGCTGGAAACCATGATCTCTTTGGTACGTGCTGGCGGCGTTTGATAGTACAATTTCGATACCGATTCGGACAGGTATAGCACCCCACTACCTGTAGAATCAAGCATGCCATCCAAATCGCCTATGTCTTGGCCAAAAATCTTTTTGGGTGCATCCCCTAATTTGTGAAAACCTTTAATGTAAACGTCACAAGCGAATTCTTTCACCTTGTTTTTGTAATAACTGCGCTTGGCAATCACCTCGCGCATGATACGCTCCGCAGGGTCTTTCGACGAAATCACCAACTCTTTCAGGGATAAATCGGAGGGCTCCAGTTTGGCGTTCAGGAAGATTGGTTTGTTGGCTACCGTAATTTTTTCGACCTTCGTACTGTATCCAATGTATTGAAATACAATTTCTTGGGTGCCCGTGGGTACCGTTAGCTTGTACGCGCCAGATGCGTTGCTGGCAGTGCCGTTGCTGGTGTTGCGGACATATACGGTAGCGTAAGGCAGTGGTTCCCCATTTTCATCTGTTACCTTGCCGCTGACCTGCGTCAGGGCAAAAGTGGGGAACAAAAAAAGCAGGAATAAGGGTTTTAGAACAGCGTAGATTTTGTGCATTTGGAATATTTTATGGCAAAAATGAATCAGCAAATCCGAACTTCGGCGCTCTTAACAGTATTTAACCAGAAATATGGATTTTTTAGAACGCTTCCGGCAATATTCAAAGGTACAAAATGTGCCAAATGATGCTGCGCCAATCTTGTTAGCGATCAGCGGGGGGGTGGATTCTATGGTCATGCTGTACTGTTTTCAGGCATCCGGTTTGAATTATGGCATCGCCCATTGCAATTTTCAGTTGCGTGGCGCGGAATCGGATGGCGATGAAATATTTGTACAAGAAACGGCCTCCAAACTCGGTGTCCCCTTTTTCACAAAACGTTTTGACACAAAAACGTACGCAACAGAAAACGGCATTTCCACCCAAATGGCCGCCCGCGACCTGCGCTATGCATGGTTTGCGGAAATAGCCGCTGCAAACAACTACCAACAACTGGCCACCGCCCACAACCTCAACGACAGCATAGAAACAGCCTTGCTCAACTTCATCCGAGGCACCGGACTACAAGGCATGACTGGAATGCGGAATTTTGGAATGCGGAGTGCGGATTTCGGAGTGCGGAATTTTGGAATGCGGAGTGCGGATTTCGGAGTGCGG
>JBBRWA010000238.1:0-9636 GCA_038246345.1 Chitinophagales bacterium | reverse complement strand
TTTTCCTTTCTTTGGATTTGGAAAATGAAACCGCTGTGCTGCTATTTGAGGAGCGCGAACTTCTGTCTGGTTCCATTGATTCCGTTGAAAAATCAATGAAGGAATTAGACAGGGTTAGCAGTTTGTTGAAAGCTAAGTAGAAATATTGAAAAACGCGTTCGGAATTGCCAGCCAGGCAACCTAATTTTGCCGCCCAATAACACACACATACTCAACGCGGCATTCCGAAATCCGCATTTTTACCCGCCATAGCTTTAGCGAAGGTGGGCTCACACTCCGCATTCGAAAAATGGTTCAACGCATTCAATCTATATACCTTTTCCTCGCTGCTACCGCCCTGGGCTTGCAGTTTGTATTTCCTTACGCCGCCGCGCCTGCTGAAACGGTGGTAGATGCCTCGGCAACCTTTGCTGATGGCGTTTTCAACCTGAGCGACCGTCTTGGCTTGCTTATCAGTTCGAGTTTAGCCATAGTTTTGGCTGTTGCGGCCTTTATGCTGTTTAAAAATCGGCCTGTGCAGTCGCGCATTACATCGCTTGGAATGTTTGCAGCCACCATCGTTGCTGTCATGCTGGCCGCGCAGTTTTTTTTCCTGATGAACGAAACGGGGCCCGCCATGGCGAATGTTCATTACCAAGCAGGGGTGGGTATGCCTGCCATTTCGGTGCTGTTGCTTTGGCTGGCCAATCGGGCAATACGCAAGGATGAGGCGTTGGTGCGGTCGTCGGATCGGCTGCGGTAAAACACCACATATTTTTTTAACACACAGACATATAGGGACATAGAAAACATAGAACCTCTTACTCAAAAACTATGTTTTCTATGTGTCTATGTGTTGAAAAAATATGTAGTAAATAATCAGGCCGTGAAATGATACCCCACCCCTTTATCGTAATAATTTTTATCTCCTGATCCTCCTTAAAATAGTCCCGAAGCTTTGTGATATACACGTCCAAATTCCGGGAGTTAAAGAAGTGGTCATCGCCCCACACTTTCAACAGAATGTCCTTTCGGGCAACGGGTGCCGGAAGCTGCTTTCAAGATGATTTGTTCTGTTTTTTTAGCGCTTGTTTTAGCTTTTTGCCGTGGTTTGAGTCAAAAACGCGGTAACTTTGCGCTTCGTTTTTTGGCAAAAGCAATTGTCAATGACGCAAATTAATAAATTCTTGAATCAACAATACATGACATCGCGACAGATCCGCCGCCAATTTCTCGATTTTTTCGCTTCCAAGGGCCATAAAATTATTCCTTCTGCCCCGATGGTGGCCAAGAGTGACCCCACATTAATGTTCATCAACTCCGGCATGGCACCGTTGAAGGACTTTTTCCTGGGCAATCAAACGCCGCCATCCAAACGCGTGGCCGACACGCAAAAGTGCCTGCGCGTGAGCGGCAAGCACAACGACCTGGAAGATGTGGGCTTTGATGGCTACCACCACACCATGTTCGAAATGCTGGGCAACTGGTCGTTCGGCGATTATTTCAAAAAAGAAGCCCTGGAATGGTCCTGGGAACTGTTGACAGGCATCTATAAAATCCCGAAAGACCGGCTGTATGTGTCGGTTTTCGCAGGCAATGAAGCAGAAGGCGTGCCTTTCGACCAGGAAGCCTACGACGTGTGGCGCACCATGCTGCCCGATGACCGCATCATGCGTTTTGGCAAAAAGGAGAATTTCTGGGAAATGGGCGAAACTGGCCCCTGTGGCCCCTGCTCAGAAATCCACGTGGATTTGCGCGCCGACGAAGAACGCCTCAAAGTTGATGGTGGCACCCTGGTGAATGCCGACGACCCGAACGTGATCGAAGTGTGGAACAACGTATTCATGCAGTTTGTGCGTAAAGCCGACGGCTCGCTGGAAGAACTTCCCGCTAAATCGGTCGACACGGGCATGGGCTTCGAGCGCCTGGTGCGCGCCGTACAAGGCACTTCTTCCAATTACAGCACCGACCTCTGGAAGCCGCTTTTCAACTTGTTGGGCGACCTGTGCGGACACCAATACCAGGATACTTACCCAGGTACCGGTGTTTCTGATGCCGTGACTAAAAAAGACATCGCTATGCGCGTAGTCGCTGACCACTTGCGGGCGGTGAGCTTTGCCATTGGAGATGGTGAATTGCCGTCCAATACGGGGGCTGGTTATGTGATACGTCGCATCTTGCGCCGCGCTGTGCGCTATTACTACTCCTTCCTCGATATGAAGGAGCCAGTATTGTACCGCCTGTTTCCAGTGTTGGCCAAGGAGATGAACGACGTTTTCCCGGAGCTAGAAGCCCAGCAGGATTTCATCGTAAGGGTATTGCTGGAGGAAGAAAAATCCTTCCTGCGCACCCTCGAATTGGGCCTGAAACGTTTCGACAACCTGGATATCAAAGACAAAACGGTTACAGGAACGCAGGCATTTGAATTACTCGATACCTATGGCTTCCCCATTGATCTCACCCGATTGATTGCCCGTGAAAAAGGCTATTCGGTGGATGATGCAGGTTTTGACAAAGCACTGGCGGAGCAAAAGGCGCGTTCCCGCAAAGATGCCGCCAAGCAGGTGGGCGACTGGATGGTGCTGCGCGACGAATCCGACGTGGAATTCGTAGGTTACGACCAGCTCGAAACAGAAAATAGCTACGTCACCAAATACCGCACCGTGACCGGAAAGGATCAAGCCCAATACCAAATTGTGTTGAACCGCACGCCTTTCTACCCCGAAGGTGGTGGCCAGGTTGGCGATACAGGCTACATGAAATTCGGCGATGAAAGAATCCGGGTGCTGGACACCAAGAAGGAAAATACCTTGGTGATGCACATCGTGGAAAAATTTCCCGAAAACATTGAAGCGGACACCGTTGAGTGCATGGTAGATGAGAAAAAACGCAGACTTACGGAGCGTAACCACTCGGCTACGCACCTCCTGCACGCAGCCCTGCGCCAGGTGCTGGGCACCCATGTACAGCAAAAAGGCTCTTACTTAGATGACCAGGCGCTGCGCTTCGACTTCCAGCATTTCCAAAAAGTAACCGACGAGGAAATGGCACGCATTGAAACCATCGTCAACCATAAAATACGGGAAAATATCGCGCTGGAAGAAGCCCGCAACCTGCCCATCGAAGAAGCCCAAAAGGCCGGAGCGATGATGCTGTTCGGTGAAAAATACGGCGAATCGGTGCGCATGATCACTTTTGATCCCAGCTACTCCCGCGAACTCTGCGGTGGCTGCCATGTGCGCCAAACCGGTCAAATTGGCTATTTCAAAATTACGACTGAAACTGCCGTAGCTGCTGGCGTTCGGCGTATTGAAGCTGTTACAGCCGTCGGTGCGGAGGTTTACGTGGCAGGTTTGGAGGCTGAAATTGCATCTATCAAAAATGTGCTGAAAGCCAAGGACTTAACCAAAGGTGTCGAGGCTTTGCAAGAGCTGAGCAAGCAACAGCAAAAGACCATCGAGCGCATGATTCATGTGCAGGCAAACAGCCTTCGGGATGGCCTGCGCGCTAAATTTGTTGACTTGAATGGCGCCCAATTCCTGGCCCAGATCATACCCATTTCAGATGGCAATGCCGTAAAAAACCTTGCCGTGGAACTCGAACGCGAAGTGGGCAATGCCATCATCGCCTTCGGTGCCGTTTCCGACGACGGAAAGCCTTCGCTGACCATCAAAATCAGCGACAACCTGGTAAAAGAGAAGAGCCTCAATGCGGGTACAATTGTCCGCGAAATCGCCCAAAAATTCCTAAAAGGCGGCGGCGGCGGCCAGCCCGGGTTTGCTACGGCGGGCGGCACGGATGCGAGCGGGCTGGAGGAAGCTATGAAAGCGGTGAAAGAGCGTTTTTGAGTGCGGAATGCGGATTTGGGAGTGCGGATTTCGGAATGCGGAATGCTGAATGCTTGGGTTTTGAGGGTTATTGATAGCGTGTTTTTCCAGGAATTTGAACAGGGGTTTTGTTTCGCAATTTGCTTCATCGAACACAACGATATTTTCCGAATAAACCCATTACGCGCACAACGCCACAACGCTTGCGTTCTACAGGGCATTTTGTTTTGGTGAACAAGATGCTACCTGAAGGCAAGCGTTGTGTCCGTTGTGGCGTTGTGCGCTTAAATTGGGTCGTGCGCGCGGCAGCGCTATCCTAATCTTCAGCTACCGCGCCAAAACAAATTTAGCCGTTGTCACTTTGCCATTTACAGGCCGTAGTACCAGGTAGTACAGTCCATTGGCCAAAGTAGCATCCAAGTTCATTTCAAGTAATTCACTTTCAATGTTGTACTGGCGATTCGAAACCAACTGGCCTTGTGCGTTTATCACTTGCACCTGAACAACTTGGCCTTGCCATGCTGTCATATCCAAAAACAGCACCCCGTCAGTCGGGTTGGGTCGAAGGTTGATTTCAGCATCGTCATTCCACACTCCGATTTCCGCACTCCGCACTCCCAACTCCGCCATCTTGCTGCCCGTCCAGGGCTGTACAGGACAATAGAAGGTGTTCAGGTGTGCTGCATGGAATGTTCCATCTTTTATCCTAGCGCCAATATGGAAATACCAGGGCTGAATCTGTGGCGGGAGCTTTAATTCAAATACATCCGATTCGCCATTTTTCAGGCCTGTTGCAACAGTCCAATACCGGACGGAGTAGAACGGTGAAAAATTCGGGTTGCGCACCGTGTACTTGTTGCCTGTATTGGGTGCCGTGTAAATAGACGCTTCAGCGGGTGCCGCAGCTACCATGCCGTTGGGTAATTGAATCGCTACGAAGCTCATCTCCGTTGGGCAAAAATTGGTAACCCGAAAGCGGTATCTGGGCCGTGAAATGGAATCCAAGCGGATATCCAGCAGCTCATAACGCATGCATCCAATTGTTTTGATGTCACAAGCACTTGGTGCAGCCTGTACAGAAATGGTAAAGCAGCAAGTATTCATGTTGCCGCAGGCGTTGCTTGCCTGGTAGCAAACGGTATTGAGGCCCAATGGAAAACCACTGCCACTGGCCAGCCCTTGCTCGAGTGTAAGCGTGGCCGGACTAGGACAGTTACCGTTCGTGGTCGGTGCAGCGTAGTTCGCGGTAATTGTGGTGGCCGCTACCGGCAGTTGAAGGCTTTGGTTTGGCGGACATTGGATGCTCAGGGTGGTGGCGGTGACCGTGAAACAACAGGATTTGCTGTCGCCACAAGTATTGGTAGCCGCATAACAAACGGTATTTACGCCAGCAGGGAAAGTTCCGCCAGAAGCAAGCCCCTGTGTCAGCTGAGGCGTGGATATGGCACCTGGGCAATCTGTTGTGACCGTTGGGAGCGCGTAGGCAGCCGTTGTGCTGTTGGCACTACCGGGTATGGCTACCGTGATGTTGGCCGGGCACTGGATATCAAGTGTGGTTGGGAGCAGCTCCAATTTGTAGGTGTTGATAGAATCGCAACCGCCGGTGGTAGATGCCACGTCGAGCATAACAGTACCGGGAAGGGTATAGGTTTGGCCGCCAAGGGTAACGGATTGATTGGGGTAAAACTGGATGGTGTAGGTTTGCATGGGCGTTGGTAGCACCGTTATGTCGAAGGTATCCATTTGGGAGCAGCCATCCTGGTTGATGCCCAGGAAAGTATACGTAGCGCTGCTGCCGGGCTGGATGGTAACAGACTGGCAGTCGCCACAGCTCAGGCCCGCTGAAGGCAACCATGTATAATCTACAAAACCGGGAACATCCAGTGTGATGGATTTGCCAGGGCACAGGCCCGCATCGGCCAGGTTTACATCGGGTACCGGGCTGATGGTGACCAGGATGGAGTCGCTGTGGATCTCGCCGCACGAATCAGCGGCAGCAACGTAATACACGCCAGATGTATTCACACTGAGTGTTTGGGTGGTAGCACCATTTTGCCATTCGTAGGAAGTAAATCCGGCTCCAGCATCAAGTGTTACGGTGCTGTCTTTACAAATTTTTATATCGGGGCCGAAATCAACCTTGACAGCCGGGTACAATTTCACCTGTATAAAAGCGGTATCGCCACAATCTAAGCCTTTGTTCAGGATCAAAGTGCCATTGTAGGTGCCGTAGTCAGGAAAGTCGACCGTAAGGTTATAGTCTGCAGTGTTTGTAAGCGTGTTGCCATTGTTCATGTCAAAAGACCACTCGAAATCCGTGATGGTAGCGCCGCCGATACTTTGGTTGACGATGGTGAGTGATGTATCACCGTTGCAACTTTTGATCACATACTGTTGAAGGCCGGCAATATCGTCGTATTCTATCTGTGCCGAAACCTGCGGTGCACAAGGTGCAACGTTGAACTGGAAGTCGCGGCGGGTAACGGAAAGCAATACGCCGTTACGGTATTCTTCTACACAAACGCCGACCACAAATTGGCCATTTAAAGTGGGTGTACCGCTGATTACGCCGGAGTTGGCATTGATTTTTATCACCGGGTTGCCGCCCATGGGCTGTGTGGCGGAGTAAGCTGGCCCGATAAAATTCACCAGATTATACGGTGGCGGGCATGGTGGATTTGGCTGCGGGGAGTTACAACCGCCACCGCCTTGTGAACCGCCTGAGAAGGGCGCACAAAAACTATACACCAATACATCGCCATCAGGATCTGTCGCGGAGTAATCCTCTTCAACAGGGTAATTGTTGCAAATAACTACTGGTGGAAAATTATTGAATACCGGGCTGCTGTTGCACAATGTCTGAGCAGCCGACGTGATCTCTACATAGTAGGTAGCACCCGTGTTAGCAGGGTTTACGATGTTGGCAATGGCGTTGGTGCGACAACAGCGTTGGTATTCTACGAAATAGCTCAGGGTGCTCACAGGGAGGGTGCGCTCCCAGGTATAAGTGGCCTCTTGCAGGCAAATAATAGGCAGGTTGTTGATACAATCTGGTTGGTTGATGTTGATATTTACAACCGGACCACGAGGAACGGTAAATGAGGCGAATTGCGTACTCGACAGAAAACTGCCGACATAAATCGCAATATTGGCCGGGTTGTCAAATTCTGCCTGACCGTTGAGGCAGTCGCGGTACACCTTCATCGTGAAACGATAGGTGCGGTTGTTGCCGGAGCTGCCGATACATTCGTAAGTGATGCCGCCACCGACGATGTGGGTGGCATTCAATTGTTCGGCGAACAAAAAGAGCAGTGCGAAAATGAGCGTGTGTTTGAGTGATGTCATTGGTGGAGTGTTTAAGTAAAAGGTGAATCCGAGCCGAAAATAGTGCGGTATTTTGAGTCTTCGGTTGTAAAAAGAGGTTTTGCAAAGAGGATGACATTGGAGGTTCCTACTCTATGAGCAGTACCTTCCCTGTTTTGCCAAGCCTTGATCGTAACACCACCCCATATATCCCCGCGGGCAAACCGCCGATAGGGAGCGGGCGGGTGTAGCTGCCGGCAGGAAGCCATTCAGGCGTGGAGCTCCGAAGGCGTTTGCCACTCATGTCCACTACCTCGATGGATGTTGTTTCTCCCGTAGTCAATGTAAAATGCATAACAGCTGTTTCGGTGGCAGGATTGGGCTGTATGGCCTGAATGCTGAATGGTAAAACTGCCTGGCTGGTGGAGGATGCTTCCTGCAGGTCTGTTTGCCAAACACCCAGGCCGTAGGTCGCTACGCGCAGTTTGCGATCGGCGGAAATGCTGAGGTGCATGGCCAGCATAGCATTGGGAGCATCCGTGGAATAGAGCGACCAGGTGTCGCCGCCATTGGGTGAAAACCACACGCCGAGGTCGTTGCCGACATAAATATTGTTGGGGATCAAGGGGTCAACGATGATCGAGTTGGTGGGCACATCGGGCAGGCCATTGTCGATGGCGAGCCAGTTGGCACCACCATCTTCGGTTTTGTACACATGATTGGTGTTGAACCCGCCAAAAACCGCGAAAACGGTGCCTGGGATACTGGGGTGGTAGCTGATATCCATACAATAGCGGTTGGGCAACCCCAGCATTTGGGTAGCGACACCCGTGACGGCAGAAAACCTGTACACCCTTGCCTGGTTGGTGGAGGATGGGGCGGTACTGCAAAACAATTCGTTGGGGTTGAACGGGTTGATGCCAATGGTGAGCACCACATCGTTGTTGGCAATGATACCGGAGGCTTTTTGCCAGCTTTCACCAGCATCTTCCGAACGCCAGATGCTTCTTGCGCCGGCATACATGATGTCGGGGTTGAAAGGTGCCAGTTCAAATGGGCCGTTGAAAGCGGCGCTTTCATTGATTTCATCGCCAATACTGTACCAATCCTGGCCGCCATTGGTACTTTTTGCCATGTTCAGGTATTGGGAGGATCCATACATAATCTGATCGTCAAGCGGGTGAATGGCGGCACACTCGCCATCACCGCCAATGCAACGAAACCAAGAAGGGTCGCCCGTGTAAATAGCCGTAGCATTGTCCTGCATACCGCCAATACAGATATTGCCGTTACTGCTGGAATTGCCCAAGTTAGCGTAAAATTGCTGGGTTTGGTAGCCACCATTGCGGCCTTCGTAGGTATCCCCGCCATCGTAAGAAACAAACAGGCCACCGTCGCTGACGAGGTATACTTTGTTGGGGTCTTGTTCGGAGAAATAGGCACGGTGAATATCGGCGTGTACGTAGTTGGGCGGGCCTTCCGATGCGCCTGCGGACACGTAGCCAAAATTCCAGAGATACCAGTTTGTTTTTTGGGTTACCGAAGCGCCAGCATCGGTCGATTTCCAGGCATCAATGCCGACCCATACAAAAGTGTTGGGATCATTCGGTTTGATGGCAATATCATGGGAATACCAGCCCTGATATTTGCTTACGTCTTCTGAATTGACCAATGTCCAGGTATCACCGCCATCATTGGTTTGATACAATCCGTTTTGGGAGGTCTCATTTCCAATGGAAACATACAGCACATTTGGTTGGCTGGGTGCAAGGGCGATCAGGGCTTTACCTGAATAAACGCTTGGAAGGCCGGTGCTCAGTTTGCTGAAGGAAGCGCCTCCATTGAGCGAGCGGTAAATACCGCTGGTCGCATCATCTTTGTGGGAGCCAAAAGAGCAATAAATCCGGCTCGTGTCTGAGGGATCAATTTCGATATCGACGGCCATTTTTTGTTGATGGACGATGTGCCAGGAGGCACCGGCATCCCAACTTCGCAACAGACCTTCAGAGGTAGCGGCAAATACCGTAGCAGGCCGCAGGGGGTTGATTTTGATGTCTTGCACACCGCGCAATTCTCCGTAGCTCCAGTCGAGACTTTTTTGCCAGCTGAGGCCGCCATCTGTTGATTTCAAGATACCGATGCCATAGGTGCCGCGGGTTGTTCGGATGGCGACATTGGGCTGGGAGTTTTCAAGATTATAGACTTCGCCAGTACCCGCATAAATCACATTGGGGTTTCCGGGTTCAAGTGCCAGGGCGCTGACCCCCAGCACCGGGAATCCAGTTTCTACATATTGCCAGGCCGATGCACCGCGACCGCCTGTGGTGCTTTTCCATATCCCGCCAGAAGCACTTCCTAACCATAGAATATTGGTATCCAAGGGATTAACGGCCAGGCACAACGTGCGGCCACCGATATTTTTAGGCCCAATGGCTTCCCAGGTTGGGCTGCGCTCGCCGCGCCATTGGCTGTTGAGGCGCATGGCTGCAAATGCTTCGCTGTATTTTTCGGTGTGGAATACGCCGTC
>JBBRWA010000237.1:0-9641 GCA_038246345.1 Chitinophagales bacterium | reverse complement strand
TTCTCGTGACCTCCCGCGACTCCCTCTATACTCTTTTTTCTTCATATCACACTGCCCCGCGCACCCCCCTCATACCCACAACTGCTTAATATTCAGCATAGTTCAACGGGGATACCCTGCTATGCGGAACTGTGTACATACGATAGGTTTTTATAAACGCAGAGGTTTTGGACATTAATCAGCCACACCCATCCTGAACCCCAATGTACTAAATCCCCCCGCCTCAAAATGCTCAATCCGAATGGTATGCCGACCGCCCAGCGTCACCTTGATTTCGTCCGTTGCTGGCTCGTGTACATTCCAATGATCCAGGATCATTTCTTCATCTACATAAAGTCGGGCACCGTCATCGGAAGTCAGATGAATGACGTATTCGCCGGGGGCAATATCGAAAGTTGTGCTGCTTTCGGTCGCGAATTTGTCTTCGTTCACCCCTTCAGCAGGCTTTCCCCACCAAGCGAAATAAAGCTCATCGACCCACTGTTCCGCCACTGGTTTTTCGCTTGAAAAATTTTCAGCGGGCATTTCCCCATCGTAATTGAAATATTTCACCTGCCAATTCAGCTTTTTCTCAAAACGTTTAAAATCAAAGGAATACGGCCTTCCTGCGGCAATTTTTTCACCAAAAACGGTGGTGATCGTTTGTGGACCGATGTAGCTGAAAAGAATTTCTATCGCATCGGCGGCAGGGTCGCGCTCCACGGTGATGCTACTCGGGATGGTGCCTTGCTTGGCGCTGACGGTTTTTACACCTTTTAAACTGGAGATGCGCCAATCGCCGGAAGGGCCCAGCAGATCGAAGCTGTAGATATTGCCCGCTATGGTATCGAGCATGGCAATCGGGCGGCGGAAATCGAATGGGCCCCATTCATCCACGATGATAAATTGGCGGCCTTGCGCGAAGCCGTCCGGCAGCACGGCCAGCATACCATCGGCCAGGCTGTCGGGCTCATGCAATTCGCTAAACGGGATATCCAAAGCAGCGTAGGGGTTTTCTGGCTCACCAATATGGCTGAAGTTGACGTTTTTGGAATCTGCTATGCTGGGGTTTTTCCAAACTGCACTGATTTGTTCCTTCGTTCCGTAAATATCGTTGCGCAGGAATTTCATCCCCTCATTTGGCTTCGGGGTTTCCAATACGTTTTCAAAACCGAAAAACAAATTTTCTCCATTAATGGAAATGTTTTCTGAGTTGCTGATTTTCAAGGGTTTGCGCACCTCTAAAAACACATTTCGGTCGATAACACCGTCGCGGTTTCGGGTATCGCGCTTTTGTGCATAGCCCCAGTCACTGGGCTGTGATTCCCGCGCCCAGAGGTTGATGCCCGTGGAGTCGCCCATAAAGAGGTTGCGGCTGATGGTATTTTGCTGGCCATGCTCGATGGCGATGCCTGTTTTACAAGTGGCGATGAGGTTGCCCATGAAAGTGGATTCATAGCTGTATCCGCCCCAGATGCCGTAGGTACATTCCTGGATGAGGTTGCCCTGGATTTTGTTGCGGGAAAAGGTGACTTCGATGCCGTTGGTGGGTGCACGACTGAAGTCATTTCCGTAGATAAAATTGTCGTTGCAACCGCCTTCGCCGCTGTCCATGGTGCTTTGGCCTGCCCAGAGAAAGAGTCCGTCGCCGGAGTGCGTGGCCGAGTTAAAAGCGATCAGGTTTTCGTTGCTTTGCTCGTATAAAAGGATGCCCGCCGAGTCTTGGCCACGCGCATAAAAGTCATGAGAGTATCCACGAACGTTCCAATCTAACATATTGTGCATCAGTTTATTGCGACTACTTTTATACAAACCAATACCCAATCCCGAGTTAAAGTGGAAGAAGTTGTTGTACACAGTGCCCTCGTCGCAACCCGTCATGAGCAAAGCGTTCTGGTTGCCTGTTGCCCGGCAACCTTTGACGGTCAGCGCGCGGCAGTTTTTAAGGTAAAATGCCGCGCCATAGCGCATCCATTCATCTTTGTCGTTGTGGTGGTAACTGAGCCAATCCGAGAAGTCTTCCCGCTCGCGGATGGATTGCAATTGGGGGCGGTAATTGTAGGAGAAGTCGCAGTTTTCGAGGCGCAGGTTATCGGCGCCGTTGGCAAACAAGGCTATTTTAAAGCCCCGCACAACCGCGTTTTTCAAGGTGATGTTTTTGCCTTTGATTAATATGGCCAAGCCAGTGAATTTGTCGGGGCGTGTTATGTCAGCGGCACTTCGGAGCTCAGCAGCTTTAAAATCCACGGTAATACCATCACCTTCAATGGTGATGGTAGCGGCGAGTGCTGAAAGGTCCACTGGTTCGGCGTATGTTTCAGGGCTAGCCTCCAGTATGTATTGATCCGTTTTCACCAAACAGGATTTACGGATCACCATTCCTTGCGTGAGGGTTATTTCGGCATTTTGGGCATTAATTAGTATCGGCAGAAGTAGGAATAAAATAAGCCGGTAGTGTTTCATAATTGAATTTTTTTTGTCAAGCAACTGTACACGAAATTCTTTTTTGCAAAAAAGGTTGGGCAATTGATTTTTCGTCGTAAATTTGTAACCCTTGTATAAGGTTGACTAATTTGGTTATGAAAGAATATTTGACATTATCAGAAGCCTCTGAATTAATAGGCAAAAGTAAAGAAACTTTAAGAAGGTGGGATCGGGAAGGCAAATTGTCTGCTGTCCGGGAGCCTTTGAGCAATTATCGAGTTTATAAAAAGGAACATATTTTGACTTTATTTTCAGATTTTTTAGCAGCTGACGTCCACGAAACAGTTTCGAATTTTGTCCAGCCCGATAATGAGTACAAGGTATTGGAACTGTTTGCTGGGGCTGGCGGATTGGCCATTGGAATGGAAAAGGCGGGTCTAAAATGTGTTGCATTAAATGAAATCGACAAATGGGCTTGTCAAACGTTGAGAAAAAACCGACGGGAATGGAAAGTACTTGAAGGCGATATTAAGTCCTTTGACTTTTCGGAATACCTCAACAAAGTTGATGTAGTGACTGGAGGGTTTCCTTGTCAGGCATTTAGTTATGCCGGAAAAAAACTGGGCTTGTCGGATGCAAGAGGGACGCTGTTTTATGAATTCGCACGGGTTGTACAAGAGGTTAATCCACTCATCTGCATTGGCGAAAATGTGCGTGGGCTATTAAGCCATGAAAACGGCAGAACACTTCAGGGCATGATTTCTATTTTGGATGAAATCGGATACAGCGTAGTTCCGGTGCAGGTGCTAAAGGCCATTAATTACAAAGTACCACAAAAAAGAGAACGCTTGATTTTGGTAGGTATTCGGAAGGATATTGCTATTGATTATGAATACCCAAAGCCTTATAAAAAAATATACACTTTGGTAGATGCCCTAAAAAAGGGATCGTTATTTGACAGTAATGTACCCGCGTCAGTTGGGGCAAAATATCCCAAAAGTAAAAAGGATATATTGGACTTAGTGCCACCAAAAGGATATTGGCGTGATTTACCAATAGACATCCAAAAGGAATTTATGGGTGGCAGTTTTTATCTGGGCGGCGGCAAAACTGGAATAGCGCGGAGGATTGGATGGGACGAGCCATGCTTGACGCTTACTTGCAGTCCGGCTCAAAAACAGACAGAAAGGTGCCATCCAGATGAAACTAGGCCGTTTACTGTCCGAGAATATGCAAGAATTCAAACTTTTCCCGATGATTGGAAGTTCGAAGGCTCCATTGCACAGCAGTACAAACAAATTGGAATTGCTGTGCCCGTAAATTTGGGAAGAGAAATTGGCTATTCTATTGTCAGGTTTTTAAACCAGTGCTATAGTTTATCGAAACCGAGATAATAACTGAAATTTTCAAAAGTGATTTGATCCAGGATGCTCCTGTTTGATATAGCCGTTTCCAGCCTTTTTATAGTTGTCGGCGTATGCGCTCAATTTTTGGAACAAACTTTCTGCCGCGCTGCTATTCATGGTGTTGTGTTTGTTTTTGATATCTGCAAAAAGGGTATTGTCAATGGCTTTTATGTCAAATCCACTTTGATTCCCCACTTCGAAACCATCGATACCGCCTAAAATTTGTTCGTGAAAAGTGCCAATGAAGTTGTTGATTGACTTATCTATTTGCCGGAGTATCTCGCCTTGAATAAGACTGTCTTCATTTATATCATTAAAGGCAGCGTCAAATGCGAGCTTGATTGTATCCACTTTATTTGAGTAAAATTTTTTTTTTGTGATATTGTTTTTCGCCAGCAAATAGGAATTATGCAGGTTCTTGATGCAATGGAGCAAATGGTCATCCGAAATAAAATCTACGTATTTGTTTTTCATAGAACGATTGGTTGTTTTTGTGCCCAAGCATTATTCCAAAACAGAATCACACTGTTTTAGAAACGCAAAAATAGGTGAAAACCCCACTATCTTCGCCCCCATGTTTTCTACCACACAAAAAATAGGCATTCTCGGCGGCGGCCAGCTGGGTAAAATGCTTTGCCTCGCCGCTGCCAACTGGGATTTCAAAACCTATATCCTCGATCCGACGGAGGGCTGCCCCGCCAGCCAGGTTTGTACCCAACATACCCTCGGTGATTTTAACAACTACGACGACGTATTGGCATTCGGAAAAGATAAAGACCTGATAACCATAGAAATAGAACATGTAAATACGGATGCGCTGCGGGCGTTGCAGGCACTGGGGAAAATAGTTCATCCCAACCCCGACGCACTTGATGTCATTAAAGACAAGGGTTTGCAGAAGGACTTCTACCACAAAAATGGTATTCCGACGGCGCGATATGAGGTGTTTGAAGATGAACAGGCATTGTACAAAGCCATCGAAGCAGGGCGCTGGGATTTACCATTGGTGCAAAAAACACGCACTGCTGGCTATGATGGCAAAGGCGTTGCGGTACTGCGGACAAAGGAAGACCTTGAAACAAAACTCTTGAAAGGCGCCTGCATCGCGGAAGAATTAGTGGATGTTCAGGTAGAGCTGGCCGTCATCGCCGCCAAAAACCCTGATGGGGAAGTAGCTGTCTTCCCAGCGGTGGAAATGGATTTTCACCCCGAAGCCAATCTGGTAGAATTCCTGCTTTGTCCGGCCAGGGTGTCCAACCTGGTGGAGGCCGAAGCGGAGGCGTTGGCCGAGCGTGTTATTCGGACCCTGGATATTTGCGGGTTGTTGGCCGTCGAATTGTTCCTGACCAAATCGGGCGAACTGCTGGTCAACGAATCAGCACCACGGCCCCATAACAGCGGACACCATACCATAGACAGCGCCATCACCAGCCAGTTTGAGCAACACCTGCGCGCCATCACCGGGCTCCCGCTCGGCTCCGGCACCCAGAAAGTAGCGGCCGCCGTAATGATTAACCTGCTCGGTGAAGCAGGGCAGAAGGGACCCGTGCAGTACGAAGGCGCGGAGCAGTGCCTGGCACTGGATGGGGTTTACCTGCACCTGTATGGCAAAGCACACACTTCCCCATTCCGGAAAATGGGCCATGCGAATATTACGGCAGACTCCATTGAAGCGGCAATTAAAAAGGCGGATTTGGTGAAAAAGTATTTGAAGGTAGTTACGGTGGACGGTTTGCATAACATTTGATCTTTGGCTTGGTATTTATTTTCACTTCCTAAGCTGATATTACCTGCATTTTTTTGGGCTTAAAGTGCTAAAAATCAATGCTAAATAATTGAGCAGGTGATGTCCACGCCGTCTACCGTCCACCGTCCACCGTTTTATTTTTTTTACGAAATTGTTCACGCTTTCCCTGCCCCCAGCATTAACCTGCAAAACCACATGAAAGCCACCCCAAACCTCAGCCCCGACCAACCATTAATCCCTTGAACACTAATCCCCACTTCACCAGATGTGCCCTGGGCCCCCGCTTCGGTTATTTTGGCAAAACACGAAACATTAATCCCCGTTGAACCAACAACTCCAACTACACCAAAGCCCTTTCTCCCCCGAAAGGGCTTTTTTTGTGCCAAATTTCATCGTCTAAGCAAAACACAGAGAAGCTCGAATTACATTTGGCCAATAAAAGTTGGATACCATGGGGAATCATCCATTGAAATGTAAATTATTGGCCCTGCTGTTATGCGCCACTTATGGCTTTGCGCACGCTCAACCTGAGCAGGTGCGCACGGGGATTTATCTCGCCAATTTATATGGCCTGAATATGGAGGAACATTCCTTCTATGCCGATTTTTATATCTGGTTTAAATGGCGGGGCGACATTGATCCAACGCATATAGAGTTTGTTAATTCTATAGAAAAATGGAGCATGAACAATGCAACTTTGGGCAATACAAACATCAATTCACTCATCGCTCGGGAACGGCTGTATGCGCAGTTGTTTCTGGCAATTTTTATTGCTGGCATAATGCTATTGAGTTTGTTTTAATAACAAAATGATGGCGTTTTATAACAAAAAGCTAGAGGTATCATGAAAATTACTATCGAGCATAACGATAAAATATACAGTGCCGATTTGTCTAAACCTATCGACCTGTCCATACCCTTGCGGAACGGCGCCGAGAACCCCAATTGCTTTTGGGCGCCGATGCCCGAGTTTACGCCCGTGGTGGCGGGTGATTTTGTGGGCAGCACTGCCCAGGGCGGGGCTGTCAATTTTTTCAATGTCAGGCTCAATCCACACGGCAACGGCACCCATACCGAGTGTGTCGGACACATCGCCCGCGAGCGTTATGTGCTGCGGGAGTGCCTGCTAGAGCATCATTTTCTGGCAAAAATCGTGCGTTTGTACCCCCGAAAAACGGAAGATGGCGATCGGGTCATCTTTAAAGACCAGTTGGAAGAAATTTTTGATAAAAACGAGTGCGAAGCATTGATTATCAGTACACTTCCGAATGATCAACTTAAGATTAAAACCAACTGGTCTGGTTCTAATCCGCCCTATATGCACCACGAATCGCTGCGTTTTTTAGCTGAAAACGGCGTGCAACACCTCCTGCTCGATTTGCCTTCCGTCGATCGTGAAGAAGATGGCGGGCAACTGCTGGGGCACCGGGCTTTCTGGCAGTACCCCGAGGCGGTGCGCAGCCATTGCACGATTACGGAAATGATTTATGTGCCCAATGAGGTGCAGGATGGTTTGTACCTACTTAATTTGCAGACGACGGCCTTGGATTTGGATGCGAGCCCTTCGAAGCCGATGGTTTTTGAGCTCAAACCTTCGAAAACACCCTAAAATACTGCAGCGGTATTTTATCCTCAAAAAACGCCTTCCCTACGATGGCCCCATCGCAACCAATGGCATTGAGTTCCTCTAAATCGGCTACGCTGCTGATGCCGCCACTGGCCACCAATTTCATTTCCGGGTATGCCTGCACAATATCGCGGTAAAGGTCCAACGCTGGCCCGCTCAACTCCCCATCGCGTTCAATATCCGTCACCGATACCTGCGTGATGCCCATTTGCTGCATTTTAGTTAGGAAGTCAAAAATACCGACGCTGGTTTGCTCTTTCCAGCCGTGTACAGCAAGCTGTCGGTCGCGTACATCGGCGCCCACCAAAAATCGGTCGGCCCCAAATTTCTCTACCCATGCGCCAAATTCATCCTGGGCCAATAACGCTACGCTGCCGACGGAAAACATCATGGCACCAGCATCCCACACCTGTTTGAGGGATGGGATAGAACGCAAGCCGCCACCGTAATCTATTTCCAGGCGTGTGTGGGCAGCAACGGATGCCAAAATATGCAAGTTTAATGGGCTGCCGCTGCGGGCACCATCAAGGTCGACCATGTGCAATCGTCGAATGCCTGCGGCTTCCAATTCTTTCGCCAAATCCAGCGGTGATGCAGCATATTCGGTTTTTTGTTCAAAATCGCCTTGACGCAATCTAACAAGTTTGCCGTCAAGTAGGTCGAAGGAAGGTATAATGTCCATATAATAGGTTGATATTCAGTGATTTGAAACAAATATTTTGGGTTGATGGGGCCAAAATAGGCAATTTGTACGGGAGCAAAGAAAAAGCACCGGGAGCAGATTATTGCCACCCAGTGCTTTTCAATTTATTTCAACGGTGATACTTCACTGTAGGATCAGTTTTTTTACACTTTTCAGTTGCTCATTTTCCATAGAAACCGCATACACACCTTTCGGTAAATTGCCCAGCTCCATGCGCAGGGAATAAGCCCCTGCTGCCAATTGCCAGTTGCCAACAACTTGGCCAGCCAGGTTGAGCAAGGTAACGCGGGCTTCGCTGCTCAAGCTCTGGGTAAGTGAAAGCACAGCGACCGAACCAGCAGGGTTGGGTGCAAGGTCGAAGGAAAATGCTCCGTTGGGCTCATGCGTGTTGACCGCAAAAGGTTGGATCATGTAAGTCCCTTTTTCCAAACCGCCATTGTTGTCGGTAACCGAGAAGTTGAATTTATCTGAACCTACATTAAGGCCAAAATCGTAGTAGCGCAAGCTGCCATTGCTGATGTCAGTCTGGGTAAATTGTGTACCGGCTACGGCGACCCCGCCATTTACCAGTAATTGTCCATTTTTGGGAAGGGTCATCATGGTAAACACAAGCTCTGAAGGCCCATTATCGGTATCTTCGGCTTTCAGCAAATTATCGCCGATGGAAGCGTTGGAGCCCGGCGCAAGCGCCAAGGCATCGTTTTTGACGATCAACGGCGGGTTAAGGGCCACACCGGAACAAATTTCCAGTTCGAAGCCTAGCAGTGTTCCGCCCGAACTGATCATATTGTCTTTCACCCGGAGTGTCCACACCCCTGCAGCTGGCTGACCAATGAAAGCGTTCAACGAAGCGGAGGGCTTGTAAACAGAACCATTGTTCGGGGGGGGACAATTAAAGGTACCTGCCGCACCATCATCGATGCCGAAATTGAAGTTGGCGCTTTGAGGGCACTTGTCCTTCCACAATAAAACATCAGTACCAGAAGGGCCGATTAGGTGCGCTTCAAGATCTTTGAAAAACGTGTGCGTGCCCTGAATTTTCTTAATATTCAAGTCGCTGATGGCACCACCACTTGTAAGCGTTATTTTTGACTCCACAGTAGGTGTTGTATTCGCTGAAATATTTTTGGGCAGGTCGGTTGCTTCAAATGAATTGCAAGTTTGCACGGCTACGACGAATACTTGGGCATCCGACCAGGCATACACCCCACAATCATTTTTAGCCCGTACACGCCAATAGTACACCGCGCCTTCTTGCAAGGCAATCGATACCTGAAAATTGCCGGCTACAATATTTTGCCCTGACACAACAAGTACTGAAGCGTCAAACGAAGGGTTGGTTGCCAGTTCAATGTCATAAAGATCGGCATCGGGTACCCCATTCCAAACAAGCAATGGGTTCAAGTTGACCCCCGCAGCACCATTCGCTGGCGATAGTGGCGCAAATGCAGCCAAATCGTTGTTAACAACCTTCAGCGTCACCAGAGAAGAAAGGTTTATAGCGCCCGCTACTCCTGAAACAGTCACATCAAATGTGCCCTCAGGAGCGTTGCTTGGAAACGAAATGGTCATGGTAGCGCTACTGCCCGGCTGCACTGGATTTGGGCTGAAAGTAGCCGTTGCGCCGTTCGGCAAGCCTGTAGCGGAAAGTGTGATCGGATTGGAAAAGCCAGCTGTAGCAAAGGTGCTGATCTGGTTGGTGTAAAGGCCTGGCAAGCAGGCAAAATCCACCAATGATGCGGCACACATTGAAAC
>JBBRWA010000236.1:0-9766 GCA_038246345.1 Chitinophagales bacterium | reverse complement strand
TTTTTCTCAAGTCCTAATTTGCGCATCGCACGCAAGCGAAGCCACGCCTCTTGACCGGGAATTTGACGCATTTCCTGCAACATAAAAAAGTCGCGCAACAACTCAGAGAGTGCGCTCATTTCATGTCGCAACTGCGCGATGTCACTGGCTCCTTGCCCAAATACAAGGGAAACCGCCGTTTCTTTGTCAAAATCCACACCGTTACTGCGGCATTCGGCGAGGTAATCAAAAAGCCGCAGCGATTGCTCCCGACCTTTAACTCCTGGCGATTCCACCCAAATGCGCGCAGCACGAAGTTGCCAGGCATTTAAAGCATTAAAAAGTTCAGAAAGGGCTGAATTGTCCATAAGTGCAAGGTGCTACAAAAAGGATTTCTTTTTTTTGGGTGCAATTTTGCATAATTGATCCGATAAATTTCATTTTAAATCATTGATTTTTAATGATAAAGAACATTATTTGTAAAAAAGTATACTGATAAATTACAAAAAATGCCTTTGGAGAGGCATGGGCGGTGCTTGACTTTTGTACCATCAAACTAAAATAAACTTGATTATGAAAAAGACAATTCTGCTTTTCGCCCTTCTTCTTGCTGCTATTGCTTTTGCATTCGGACAAACATCCAATGTGAAGCAAGTTTACCCGAACCCCGCCAATATGTTGTCCTCTTATGGGCAATATTTAGTGCAAACTGCCGACGGTGGCTTTCTGCTCAGTGGTACCACCTCCAATCCAAACCAGGGCAGTTACGCCATCCCGCGCCTTATAAAGCTTGATGCCGCACTCCAGGTAAGCTGGGACAAGACCTATTTGAACAACCGCCGCCGCACGGAATGACGGCGTCGCTGAACAGCCCTGCCTTGCAAACTGCCGATGGTGGCTATGCCTTTGTTGTGCGCAATGACTCTACGGCAACCGATTTTTTAAGGCTCGATGCCAATGGTAATTTGTTGTGGGAAAAAGACTTGACAAACTATGCCTATCACCTGCAACTGCTGGGAGTTTTGTCAGATGGCCGTTTTTTACTTACAGTGAAAACAAGTCCCTACACCCTTCTTCACCTCGATGCCAACGGCAATATTTTGAATCAAACGGTGCTGGTGAACAATGCTTCCAATGGCGCAATTTCATCCATTCTTTTGTCGAACAACGATGTTTTGACAGCCTATCAAACTGCTGGGACAAAAACCATTTTCCAACGAAACGACATGGATGGCAATCTTATCTGGCAAACATTGCCCAATCCTGTGCCGCAATGGGTGAATAACCTTGGCGCCCCCAAAATGGCGGCTATGACCGATGGCGGCTTTGTCATAACGGGTTATGATGGAACAATAAGTAACAACCGCCTCTATCGTTTTGATGCTTTGGGCACTCTGATCTGGACTTCCAGCGACCAGGCAATCCCCAATACGATGCTGCTAACCGACATCGCAGTGACAGCATCCGGCCAGTTTGTTTTGAGCGGCCACACCGTTACCAATCGCGGTTTTGTTGCTCAAATGAATGCGGCATCCGACGGAATCGAATGGTCGGCAGAATCTCCCATTGACGGGCAGGAGCACCTGAATGACTTAAATGCGATTCCCACTTCGGACGGATGGGGCGCCGGTGTGGGCATTACTTCCGGCGGCAAATTTGGCTTTATGAAAGTTGGAGACAACTCGGGGATATCCGTCAACGTACTCACCGGACGCGTGGCCAAAGACGACGACGACAATTGCCAGGTGGATGCTTCCGAATCTGGCTTAGTCCATGCCCGCATCATTGCTAATAGTGGTCAGGAAACCTTTGGCGGCTTTAGCACTGGCAACGGCAACTACCTTATAAATTTACCTGCCGGAAATTTTACACTTTCGGTAGTAGCCAACGAACCATTTTTTACACTCTGCCCGACAACCAACACCGCGGTTTCTTTCCCGGCAGGTAGCAATGGAAGCGACTCCCGCGATTTGCCCATGCAATCTCCGGATTTGATCCATGAAATCTCCGGGGAAATACACCTTGATGCGAACAGCAATTGCACGACTGATCCGGCAGAGGATGCATTGCAAAACTGGCGGGTTGAAATCCAAACTACCACAGGAAATTTACACTTGAAAACCAATGCCAGCGGCCAATACAAGGCATTCGTGCCAGATGGGAGCTATATTTTGTATGCCACACCTTACAACAACAATTTCAGTATTTGCAGCCCTGCTGCACAGAACATTAACCTTGTCGGGCCAGCACCACAATTGGCCACGGTGGATTTTGTAGCAAGCCCGGACTTTTTGTGTGGCCGTATGCGCGCTGAATTGGGCGTTTCACAAATGCGCCCTTGTACTACCAGCACCGTTTACGCTTACTATCGAAACGATGGTACTGTATTGGTGAATGGTGCTTCGATGACGGTAACGCTGGATCCGCTGCTGACCTATACCGGCGCATCAACAGTGCCGACAAACATTGAAGGTCAAAAAATTTCCTTCGACTTGGGCAATGTGCAAGCGTCTCCGGGGAGTGATTGGGCTTTTATCAAAATTTATGTGAGTACCGACTGCGATTTGGCCATCGGCGATCAGGTGTGTGTCTTCTAAGGTTTTCCCGGATGAGGATTGCACACAGGAGCAAAACTGGTCGGGCGCCATTGTGTCTGTTTTCGGGGAATGTGACAGCGAAGACCGGGCTATTTTCAGCATTAAAAATGTAGGCAACGCCCCAAATGCCCAGATACTGAACTACATCATCACAGAGGACCAAATCGTATTGCGGCAGGGTACTTTCCAGCTCAATCCGGGGGAAGAAAAACTGGACACGTTGCCTGGCAACGGCCTGCCATTTACCATTATCGCACAGCAAGAACCGGGCTATCCGGGCGACACTTCGGTGGTTTGGAATATTGTGAATTGCGGCGGCACTGGCGGTGGTATGCGCAGTGGTTTTGGCGGATCTTCCGGGCCATTTACGCACCAGGAATGTTTCACGGTTTCGAACTCGTTTGATCCCAATGATAAAACAGCGATACCACTTGGCAGTGGCCCGGCGCACTTTGTTCACCCCGGCACTCCGCTGGAATACCATATCCGTTTTCAAAATACAGGCAATGACACCGCGTTTTTAGTGGTCATTCGAGACACGCTTTCCAAGCATTTTGATTTTGGAAAAATTGAACCCCGCGGCTCCAGCAACCTGTATGAATTTGCACAAATCAACGACAGTATTGTGCAGTTCACCTTTCGGAATATCCTGCTGCCCGATAGTACGACCAACCCAGAAGGCTCGCAAGGATTTGTTGATTTCAGTGTATATCCTAAAAAAGACCTCCCTGACGGCACGGCTGTTTTCAACAAGGCCGCGATCTATTTTGATTTCAACAAACCCATTATTACGAATGCTGTGAAACGGATTTATGGCAAATATGTCACGGTAAAAATCAACGAACCCGTTGGCGCTGCATTTGTACCCGTAAAAGTGTATCCCAACCCGTTTGTGGCAGAAGCGACCTTTGAATTGCCGGAAAACACCTACACTGGCGATCACCTGCTTACACTCATGGATGCTTCAGGTCGCAGCCTCCGACAAATTTATTTCGAGGGGAACAAATGCACGCTGCGGCGCGGCGATTTGCCGCAAGGTATCATTGCCTGGACGATTTCTACACATGGAAAAGTGATCTCCAGTGGTACCTGTGTAGCACATTAACCAAGAACAATAGAAGCTAAAAATAGAATAAAGAAGCGGTTGTTGCGTCAAGCAGCAGCCGCTTTTGCATACGGCTTTGGCAGTTTCCGATGTACCTTTGCCGGAGGACTTTTATATGTTTTGACGAAAACTGGCGTATATCAATACTTTAAGGAATCTTCTTTGCAATTGAGTCAACACTTCTTGCCCACATGGTGATTGCTAACAAAATAACCACAACATGAGAATTGACAAAATAGAAATCAATAACTTCAGGTGTTTTGAGCATTTAGCACTGGACTTCCACCCACGTCTCAATGTCTTCGTAGGTGCTAATGGAGGAGGGAAAACGAGCCTTCTTGAAGCCGTTCGTTTGTGCTTGGGAACCTTCGTAGGCCAGTTTTCAGATGTTGATGCCTCAGAAAAGCAAAAATTCTATATCCGACCAGAAGATGTACGGTTTGTTAGGAAACAAGGCTCGACCGAATTTGCTGAAAAAACTTCGTTTTTCTGCACAGCCATTGCAAATGACAAAACGTTCTCTTGGAGCCGGGAAAAAATTGGACGAAATGGCAAAACGACTTCAAAAAACATTCGTGAAATTGAAGGCCTCGTTTCAAGTCTGGAAGAAGCAATAAAGCATCCGGCAGATGGCCCCAATACAGAATTGCCTTTGATAGCTTATTTTTCAACTGATCGTGTGTCTGCTGATAGAAAATTTCAACAAAAAGAAAAGCTATTTGCCTCTAGGATGAGGGGGTACTTCAATAGTTTGGGTGATTTTACAAACATAGAGTACATGAAAACTTGGTTCAAGGATCGCCAGCTAGCCAAGTTTCAACACCCAAAGAGAATTGAACCCGGCTTGGATTTAATGCAAAAAGTTATCAAGAGCATACCAGGAGTGAGTGGTATAGAATACATTGTATCTCCGTCTGATAGTCCGATAGAAAGCGATTTATACTTAATTTACGATTCTGGAGAAGAGGTTGGGTTTGATTACCTGAGTGATGGAACAAAAATGTTTGTTTCCATCCTTGCAGATATAGCCATGCGCTGTATATTGCTTAACCCTTCACAAGGGTTTAAGGCAAATGAAACTGCTGGAATAGTTCTTATCGATGAAGTCGATCTTCATTTACATCCAGAATGGCAACGACTTGTCATTCCTGGGCTTCTGAACGCCTTTCCAAACGTGCAGTTCTTTTTTACGACCCATTCGCCCATGACATTGGTAGCACTTGAACCTTATATTGCAGATTCAAAACCCAATATATTTTTACTGTCGAGAAATAGCGCTACCCCTTTACCGCAAGAGCTATTAGGTACCGCCAATAATTGGTTAACGGAGGTTTTTGGGCTTGAAGAACCGCGAAGCATTGAAGCTGAAGCTGCCATACGGGAAGCAAAGAGTCTTTTAATAGAAAAAGCGCCCAATAAAAAAGATTTGAAACGAACTTCAGAAGACCTGATGAAGTATATTCAAGCTCATGATTCATTTTGGGTTCGGTGGAATTATTTTGCCCAGCAACACGGAGTAGAATTATGATGACCATCCAACTTTTCTCAGAACCAACTACTTTTGATAAAAAAGTGCGTCAAAAAGGAATCCGTTTTTTGAAAAGGGCATCAAACCCAACTGTATCAGAATGGAGCAAGCATGCCTATTGGCAACATACCCTCCCTGAAATGCGGAGCTTTTACAATGGTCTTTGCAATTATTGCGCTACATGGATACCGCATAGCACTGGCCAACATTCAGTTGACCACTTTCTTAGCAAAGATGACAGTCCTCATCTTGCTTATGAATGGAATAACTACCGCTATGCCTCCACGAGGTTTAATAGCAGAAAAGGGACGAAAGAAATCATTGACCCAGCAACTTTACCACCTGGCGCCTTTATTTTGAACTTCTCAAATTTTTTTGTGGAGCTACATACTGCATTTGGGCCTCCACAAATAGCGTCCCTGGCACTCGAAACAATAGTGATATTGAAATTTAACGATGATGATGAACTTGTTGAGGAGCGTATGGCGTATTTTCAATATTACATTAAAGGTGACATTTCGTTTGACTATTTACAACAACAAGCACCTTTTATTGCTTTCGAAGTTGAAAGGCAAGGCTTAAGAATACAATAATTATGACACAGCCCGCACCATATCTCCCCCAACACAAAATCCGCCTCGTCACCGCCGCCAGCCTTTTTGACGGCCACGATGCCGCGATCAACATCATGCGCCGTATCATGCAATCGAGCGGCGCAGAGATCATCCACCTTGGCCACAACCGTTCCGTGCAGGAAATCGTGGATTGCGCCATTCAGGAAGATGTTCAAGGCATTGCCATCACCAGTTACCAAGGCGGCCACACCGAGTTTTTCAAATACATGCACGACCTGCTCAAGGAACGTGGAGCCGGGCATATCAAAATATTCGGCGGCGGCGGCGGCACCATTTTGCCTGCTGAAATTCAGGAATTGCAAGACTACGGTATCACGCGCATTTACCATCCCGACGACGGTCGCTCTATGGGCCTGCAAGGCATGATAAATGACGTCTTGCAGCAGTGTGATTATCCAATAGGGTTTTCCGCTAATGGTGAAGTAGCGCGTTTTGTCAATTTTTCAAAAGTTGACAAAACCATGCCTGACGCAAAGGACGTGGCCCGCCTCATCTCCATCGCAGAAAACAACCCGGAACTCTACGAAAAAGAAATAAGGCCCAAACTTGAAAAAGAAGCGGGCAAACAAACTACGCAACCTCCCGTTCTGGGCATCACCGGCACGGGCGGCTCCGGTAAATCCAGTATGGTCGACGAGCTCGTGCGCCGTTTTCTGCTCGATTTTGCGGACAAAACCATCGCCATTGTTTCCGTCGATCCTTCCAAAAGAAAAACAGGCGGTGCCCTGTTGGGCGACCGCATCCGCATGAATTCGATCAACAACCCGCGGGTGTACATGCGTTCGCTGGCCACGCGGCAGAGCAACCTGGCACTGTCCAAATACGTGCATGCTGCCGTGGACATCCTCAAAGCCGCCCAATACGACCTCATTATCCTGGAAACCAGCGGCATCGGCCAGAGCGATACCGAAATTGTGGACCACAGCGACGTATCGCTCTACATCATGACCCCCGAATTTGGTGCGGCCACCCAGCTCGAAAAGATCGACATGCTCGATTTTGCCGACGTGATCGCCATCAATAAATTCGACAAGCGCGGCGCCCTCGATGCCCTGCGCGACGTGCGCAAACAAGTGCAGCGCAACCGCAACCAATGGGATACGCCCGTTGACGAGATGCCCGTGTTTGGCTGCATCGCCTCCCAATTCAACGACCCTGGTGTGAACCAGCTCTACCATCGGGTGATGGATTTACTCGCAGCACGTGCCCCCAAGTTTCAGTTGGGAGCGGCAGTGCCACAGGCCCAATCTGAAAAAATCTACATCATACCACCCAACCGCACCCGGTATTTGAGCGAAATCAGCGAAAACAACCGCAAATACGACGCGTGGGTAGAGAAACAGGTGGCGATTGCCCGGCGCTGGTTTGGTTACCAAACAACCCTGGATTCACTTGATCCCAAAAAGGATGCTGCTTTCATCGAGAATTTATCCTCGCGCATCACAGAACTAAAAAAAGACCTTGACGGCGAATGCCTGCGCATCCTCGAAGGTTGGGAGGCAAAAAAACAACGCTATGCTGCCGACGAGTACATCTACCTCGTGCGGGGCAAGGAAATAAAAGTGCTGACAAAATCGGAAAGCCTCAGTCACTTGAAAATATCCAAAGTGGCTTTACCGAAATGGGCCGATTGGGGTGAAGTGTTGCGTTGGTGTTTGCAGGAAAATGTGCCGGGAGAATTCCCGTACACCGCGGGCGTGTTCCCATTCAAGCGCGAAGGCGAAGACCCCACACGCATGTTCGCGGGCGAAGGTGGCCCCGAGCGCACCAACCGCCGCTTCCACTACGTAAGCATCGGCATGCCCGCCAACCGCCTATCCACGGCTTTCGACTCCGTGACCCTCTACGGCGAAGACCCCGACGTGCGCCCCGATATTTACGGTAAAATCGGCAACTCGGGCGTGAGCATCTGCTGCCTCGACGATGCCAAAAAACTTTATTCCGGCTTTGATCTTTGCAACCCGAAAACATCGGTTTCCATGACCATCAATGGCCCGGCAGCGACCATTGCGGCGTTTTTCATGAATGCGGCGATTGATCAGCAGTGTGAAAAGCATATCCGGGAAAATGGACTGGAGCATCTGGTGGAGGCGCGATTGAAAGAGAAGTACGACGACCGCGGTTTCACTCGTCCGCAATACCAAACCGAGCAACAGCTTCCCGGAAGTTTAAAACTTCCGGGAAGCTCGCTGAAGGGAAGTTTGCCCGAAGGCAACGACGGACTCGGGCTTATGCTCCTCGGCATTACCGGCGACGAAGTCCTCTCCAAGGACGTGTACGAAAAAATCAAAGCCTACGCGCTCACCTCCGTGCGTGGCACTGTGCAAGCTGATATCTTAAAAGAAGACCAGGCCCAAAACACCTGTATTTTCAGCACCGAATTCAGTCTCCGCGTGATGGGCGACGTGCAGGAATATTTCATCCAGAAAAAAATCCGCAACTTCTATTCGGTTTCCATTTCTGGCTACCACATCGCCGAAGCAGGCGCGAACCCCATTTCACAATTGGCCTTCACGCTCTCCAACGGCTTCACCTTCGTGGAGTACTACCGTTCCCGTGGCATGAACGTGGATGATTTTGCGCCCAACCTGTCTTTCTTTTTCTCCAACGGCGTGGATCCGGAATATGCCGTGATCGGCCGGGTGGCAAGGCGCATCTGGGCAAAAGCGATGAAAGGGCTTTATGAAGCCAATGAGCGAAGCCAAATGCTGAAATACCATATTCAGACCAGTGGGCGCAGCTTGCACGCGCAGGAAATCGCGTTCAACGACATCCGAACCACTTTGCAGGCGCTGTACGCCATTTACGACAACTGCAACTCCCTGCATACGAACGCTTACGACGAAGCCATCACCACGCCGACCGAGGAATCGGTACGCCGGGCCATGGCGATTCAGTTGATCATCAACAAGGAGCTTGGCTTGTCGAAAAATGAAAACCCACTGCAAGGCGCTTTTATCATCGAAGAGCTGACCGAACTGGTGGAAGAAGCCGTACTGACCGAATTTGATCGCATCACCGAGCGTGGCGGCGTTTTGGGTGCGATGGAAACCATGTACCAGCGCGGCAAAATCCAGGAGGAAAGCCTGTACTACGAAACGCTCAAGCATACAGGAGAGCTACCGCTGATTGGCGTCAATACCTTTTTGTCGAAAGATGGCTCACCCACCATTTTGCCCCGCGAAGTGATCCGGGCGGAGGAATGGGAGAAGCAATACCAAATTGAAATGCTCAAAAACTTGCACGCAGCCAATGCTTTGCAAGCGGGCGCAACACTCCGCAAGCTCCAAAAAGTCGCCGTGGAAAATGGAAACATCTTTGAGGAATTGATGGAGGCGGTAAGGGTTTGTTCGTTGGGGCAGATTACGGGGGCGCTGTTTGAGGTGGGGGGGCAGTATCGGAGGAACATGTAAATTGGATGCCTATGACGCTCCAACTAGAAATATCTGACCCTCAAGACGCAGAATTAATGCTGAATTTGGCTAGACGGCTTAACATACCATTCAGCCAGCTTAAGCAAAAGGAGTTGACAAAAACAGAGCGGGAGAAGGCTATCGAGCGAATTCGCAAGTTTAAAGCTCGCAGATTCAAGTTTCAAATGCAACAGAGTTAGGTTTTATAACGGCATCATTGTAGAATTCAATAGGAGTTAAAAACCCGAGTGATTTTCGAGGTCTGTTGTTTAGATTTTCTTGAACTGATTTGACAAATTTTGGATCCAGTTCTTTGAGGTTTTGTTTCTTAGGTATGAACTGCCTGATGAGGCCGTTGGTGTTTTCGTTGAGCCCCCTTTCCCATGAATGGTAGGGGTTGGCAAAGTAAATCTTGACTCCAAGTTGTTCAGCGATTTTTTGGTGGTTTGCGAACTCGGTTCCGTTGTCAAAGGTGATGGTTTCTTTTGGCAATGGGGTGTTTTTCAGCA
>JBBRWA010000235.1:0-9783 GCA_038246345.1 Chitinophagales bacterium | reverse complement strand
TGGGTGGTGCCAGTGGCGCGGTGAAAGCAAACCGCAATCAAAATGAAATGCTACGCATGTTCCCCGATGCAGATGGGATCATGTATGTGTTTTTGCATTATAGCTTTATCAAAAAAGATCTTTGTCAAAACACCTTTCTTAAAGCAATTTCCTTCCATTCATCCCGGATGCGCTTTTGGTAAGCCAAGGGATGCTATGTCAGTTTTATGGCCCCCCAGTATTTAGCCGTATGTAGAAGATTTCCGGCTGGCAACTTGCCCAATGCAATTTGCATTTCTACAGCGGTCATATCCTTAGAAATAGTGATAGACATGTTTTTCTGTTTTAGCGATGCAAGTTAGGGATAAAACAGCATTTAGCATAAAGCGGTTGCATTTGAAACTTGAACCTGCTCCTTTTATACTGACTTGATATATGTCTATCTTAAAGTTTTTGTGACGTGCTGTACCTGAGAGCAGAGCAGTGGGTTTGAATTGTTCATGTTTGTCAAAAGTTGTATTTTTGTGTCCTCAACCAACTGAACATGTCAACAATCACTTCATCAAGTTCATCCTCCGAGAACACCAGTATATTTGGCAAGTTGCCCTTGATTCTACTTATCCTTGGAGCCTTGGCTTTGGCTATACCATATTATAATGCCTCTAACACGGAAGAGATTCAAGATAGCCGTCTAAAGATGGAAAAGAGCAGTGGGAAGAATCGCAAACACGCCAACCAAAAGGCTCGTGAAAGCGCAGAACAGGAATATCAGAAGGTCAAGGATGAGTTGCAGCAATGGAATAAGAAGCCCAACAAAACGCCGGAAGACAAGGATTTCATCAAGAAACTCCGCAAAGCACTTGAAAAGCTCCGCCAGAAGAAGGACTTTAGCGGGGAGAATCACGCACAGAAAAACACAGGGTTTTGACAATGGCTATCTATACATTTTTCATGGATTATCAAGGTGGTACTTATATCTGCCAAAAAGCAGCAGGAGACTTGCGTACAGCCTGTTTTGCGTGGAAGGAAGATGTCGTTTCTGGTGGCTACGTGCCTGACTTAAACCTAAAATCATTTTCTAAGGCTTTCGCTGAAGACATTGACGAACTCCCTCCGGTTCCTTTAGATGAGGTACGCAATGTTTGGCTGTTTCACCTGATGCTCGGTGGTGATATGCTGGATTTGCATATAGTACAAACAGATACCGAAACTGTTGGTGCCGAAACTCGAAAGGTTTCGTTTGTGTAGAGGTCGCCAAGCATAGGCATAAAAAAAGAGCCTTGCCGAAGCAAAGCTCTCCTATCGTGCGGAAAGGGGGAGTCGAACCCCCACACCCGTAAGGGCGTACGCCTCTGAAACGTATGCGTCTACCAATTCCGCCATTCCCGCGTCGGTATTTTCAAAAGCGGGGGCAAAGGTACATCGCTTTCCTTTTTGAGCAAGTACTTTTTCCAAAAACTCAAAATTTCAGTATTGGTAGACTTAAATTCCCTTCATCTCAAGCCGGGCAAAGCGCGTGCGGAGCAATTCGGTATAGACCTGTTTATAAGATGCGCTCAAAAAACTTTCTTGAATGCACACGCGCCATTTCGCGCCAGCATGCTCCATTTTTTTAAAAATATTTTCCTGCTGCTTTGGGTCGAGGTCCATGCTTGTGAGCACATGCGTGAAATCTTTACGCGTGATTTTGTTTTTTTTACCGTTGAGGCTCAGCGCCAAATCTTCCGTATCTGCCGGATTTACCAATGCTGTTGATACGAGATCATAGGCTGGAGACAGCACAAAGTCATTGCCGCTTCGCTGGATAAGCGAGAAGTTTTTCAAGTGCATGTCGGCGTTGCCTGTTAAAAATGAAAACAGCACCAGCTCAAAAAAATTCACCAGATCCAAGCCGGAAGTGGCGGAGTATTGCTGTATAGCCTTCGCAATCTGCTCATGCGAACCACGATACTTGTGTTCTGTTAGCCGGTTCGTAATCTGGCACATGTCCTCCATGTGCAGCATGCCCGTCGAACTGCGGTCAATTCGGCGGGTGATATAGGCCAGATTCCCCGATTGCATTCGGATAAGGCTGTGTGGCACAACGGGGATTTTGGCCAGTGATGCCAGGTGCATGGTGAGGTCTTCTACCTCAGGGAGCTGCGGATAGTGCAAACTTGGCGGTTTTAGGATATAATGCCCCCACATGCCTACGATGGTGAGCTTTCGAGGCTCCTGTTGTTCTTTTCCTGCCGCCACGCTCAAGGAAAGTTTAGGCTGCACCCCTGTAACGGTTATTTGGCTTTGAACAATTTGAAGTGCCAACGACTCCATCTGCGCCTCGGTATAAGGCAATATGGGCGCATCAGGGCGGTCAAACATCTTTCTGCTGCACGCTTTATGAAAGTCCTGCTCCTGCGCGCCTAAAGGTTTATAGCAATACAGACACTTGCTCATGCTGCCTCCTTTTTTTCTGGGTAAATACGCACGGCCCCGATACAACTGCGGCAACAAGCCAATAAAAGCCCCATCCGGTCGCGCGGATCCAGTTTCCAGTTGCGTTCAGCAATTTCCAACAACCAGCCTTCTGGAATCAGCCCGTCAAAAAATGGAAACAATATATTACTGGAAAATGCGGCTGCTTGCAATGGTAGCGTCTTGCTCAAGGCTACGGGTTGAGCGGAATTGAGGTATTGGGCATCATACATAAAATGGTATCCCTCCTCGTCTTCAACAAGCCAGCCAGCGAAGTCATCGAATATGTTGATTGCTGCTTTTCTCATTTTTTAAGCATTGCGTTTAATGAGCACGGCACCTGTTTCATATCCAAAAAGTTGTAGTACCTGGTTTACTTTATCCAACCTAAGACTTTCTTTGCCCTGTTCCATATCGCGAATGAAACGAAGCCCTACTCCAGCCTTCTCTGCTAAGTCCACCTGGGTGAGCTTGGCGCTGGCTCTTTGCATTTTAATAAACTGCGCTAATTTCATTTTTATACCCTTTCGGGTACAAAGTTAAGGATAATTATTAAAAAAATCCCTTTCGGGTATAAAAATATAAAAAAACATATAATTAGCCCCTATCGGGTATAATTATAGACAATCAATGGCAATAAGCCAACATTTTAGCATTACCTCAAATACACTACCTTCGCCCCCATACCACCGCATGAAAATCCTCATCATTCAAACGGCCTTTATCGGCGATGTTATCCTGGCCACGGCCCTGGTAGAAAACCTGCACCAGCATTTCCCACAGGGCAAAATTGATTTTTTGCTCCGAAAAGGCAATGAACAACTGCTTACGGGGCATCCGCACATTGTAAAGGTGTTGGTTTGGGAAAAGAAAAGCAAGTACCGAAGCTTGTTCGGTTTGTTGCGCACCATTCGCCGGGATGAGTACCACCTGGTGATCAATTGCCAGCGCTTCGCTTCCTCCGGTTTTTTGACGGCGTTTTCTGGCGCAATCTCCAAGATGGGGTTTAGGAAAAACCCGTTCTCGTTCTTTTTTTCCAGAAAAATGCCGCACAACATTGGTGATGGCCAGCATGAAATCGTGCGCAACCACATCCTGATAGCGCACCTTGTCGGTGATCCGGTGGAAAAGCCGCGATTGTATCCTTCTCAGCGGGATTTCGAAAAAATGCAGGCCTTGACACACGGGCTGCAATATGTGTGTATTGCGCCCACCTCCGTTTGGTTCACCAAACAATGGCCAGCCCACAAGTGGCTTGCGCTCATGGAGCGTCTGCCCGCGAGGCTGCATATTTATTTGCTGGGGGGAAGGGGGGACACCGGGGGCTGCGATGAATTATGTACCGCCGTTGGTAAGCATCGCGCAACAAACCTGGCGGGGCAATGCAGCTTTTTGGAATCGGCCGCTTTGATGCAGGGTGCCGCCATGAACTATGTCAATGACTCTGGCCCCATGCACATTGCCTCGGCCATGAATGCGCCTGTGGTCGCCGTTTTCTGCTCCACAGTGCCCGCTTTCGGATTTGGCCCGCTGTCCGATAAGTCCTTTGTCGTTGAAACGAAGGTATCGCTGCCCTGCCGCCCTTGCGGATTGCACGGATACAAAGCCTGCCCCAAAGGTCATTTTAAGTGTGCCGAAAGCATCGACGTCGAAGCGCTGGATTTCAAAGGAATGGTATAGTTTTCAAAAGAAGCGGTAGTAAAATGGGGTTTAGCGGCGCTTTTTTAAATTTTTTTTTGATTTGAAAATTTTTACATATTTTACATAATTAGACAATTATTACAATACATATCTTAACGGATATGGGGGTTTTGTTGCAAATTATTCAATAACATGGCTATTTTTTTGAAGATTTAAAAAAGCAAAAAAGCGCTCTTCTACTACCATTAAGATTTCATTGTAATACGGAATCAAAAAAAGCGTTCATATTTGCAGTAAGATTGGTTGACACACAGACAACAAATCAAATTGAAAAGAAAGTTTTTGATGGAATTAAGTTCCATCTTTTCTTAAACAATCTTTGAAATACAAAGTGCTTTCCACCTTTTACCGTCCGAAAGCGCACATTCTTTGAGAAGGAAAATCAAACATACCCAACCCCAATTAACCGAGAAAACTAAGTCGCTACCCATTAGCAAAAGAAATAAGCTCTTCTGAGCAAAGACAACCGAAGGCGGGGGCCCTCCGGCCCTTTCAAATGAGAAAGGGCGGAGGGCTGTTTTTTTTAGTCCACTTCAAAAAAGAATAGCCATTCCGAATGTTCGGAATGGCTTTTCTTTTTTGGGGAAATGGGCTGTGATCGCACATGCTTTGGCTAGATGAAGGGCTGTATTCGTTTACACTTATTCAGGGTTGCGTGAAAAGTCCTTTGCTAGGGCTGCCAAAAACAGAATACCAAAATATAGTTTGGTATTGAGTCAAATGTGTCCACTTGAAAAAAAAGTTGACACATTCTCACTCCGCTCAATCCAATAATTATTTGCTACAATAAATCCAGCGTTATTTACTGGTATTCGCGCCACTAGCGCAAAATCTGTAAATAGCCTTCCAGCTTCCCCGCAGCCCCACCAAGATTTAACACATAAAAATACGTCCCGTCTGGCAGTAGCTTTCCATTCCAACTGCCATCCCAGGCGCGTGTATTGGTGTAGCCTTTTTCTTCAAATACCTGGTTGCCCCAGCGGTTGAATACCCGCACCACATTATCGGGGTATTGTTCAATGCCGACGATATGCCAGACGTCGTTCTTCCCGTCGCCATTGGGTGAAATTCCGTTGAAAACCAGCACTTTGTCACAAACAACCGTAATGGAGATGGTCGCAGTTGATTGTTTTCCCTGCGCATTGGTAATGCGGTAAGTAAAAGAATCGACCCCGCAGGCACCGATATTAGGGCTGTAGGTGAGCACGCCGGTAAGCGGGTTATACCCAAAGACCCCAAAACTTGGCTGGGTCAAAAAATCGATGGCCGTCAGGCCTGGCCGGTTGCCCAAAATACCGTTGACAATATCATTGTCGATGATGGATATTTCCACATCGGTGTCAACTAGGGTAAACACCGGGTCGGGCACTGCCAGCAGGCTGTCGGACGCTGCGTTGGTTACCGTGACATAAATGGTATAGGTGGCGCATTGATTGGCGGCATTGCAGAGCTGCAGGCACAGGGTATCGAGCCCAAGGTTCAGGCCTGTAATACTGACGCACCATTGCTGGTTGTTAAAGGTGTACCCAACAATGGTGGAGCCGGCATCATCTTCACAGACATTTGTCAGGCCAACAATGGGGCCTGCCAGCAGGCTGGTGTCGAGACAAAGTGTAGTTTGCGCACCGATGCCCAGGATGATCTCGGTGCTGCTGCCTGGAATCAACTGCTGGCATTCCAGTGTGACCTCCAATGAATAGGCGCAAGTGGTACTCGTATTCAAAAAAAGTAACTGGTGCAGGCCCGTATCCAACACGATGCCGACGAAGTTGCCACAATTGGTGAATTCTATAGTGGTGGAAAGGTTGTCGGTAACGACATATTGGCTGAGCTGGCTGGTGGGAATATTGGTGCAAAAAACGGTGTCGGAGGCGCAGCCATTGGGCGCTTTCCAGACAAGGCTGCCCTGGGCGTTTAGGGCATAGTTGTGCACGGGCAGGCAATCGAAACAGTCTACCTGAATAATCGTCGTATCAGCGCAAGCATTCAATACATTCCTGATAATCACTTTGCGCATTCCTGGGCTAAAGCGCATTTCCGTACCCATTGGAACGGCTTGTAGCACCGGATTGTAATTGGCCGTGTTGTTGGTCGCCGATTTGACTTTCAGTGGCCCGTATGTCGTGCTCAGGCTTCCGCCGCGGATAAAACTGGAGCCCTGGAGAGCCCAGCCTTGGCCGGGATTGAGCTGGTTCATCAGCGCTACAAGCCCCGCCAGGTTCAGAAAGCTGCCGCTGAGGGTTTGCCCATTGATCATCCATTCGCTCAACTGAAACGGCCCCCCGCCAGCGGGCAAGGGGCTTACATTGTAGGTAAATGTTGTCATCGGATTACAGCCAGTGTAGCCTGAATTGTACAAAACACCGTTGTTAATCACCGTGTAATTCACAATATCGTCGTACGGAATGGGCAGGCAGGCGGTGGCCAAGCCATTGCAATCCGTCGTCAACAATTTAATGGTATCGGGCAATTGGACAAAAGCCGAGCAATCGGCTGAAGGCACAACAGATGGCAAGTAGCAGATAATATGGCATTCATTCAGCAACGTATCGCATACCGAAACCCGTATTTCATCCACACTGAAGCCGGTGCTGTTGTTGGCAAAAAAACTGAGACAGCCGTTGCTGGCATTTATGGCGTATTGCCCATACACATCACTAGTACCCGTAAGCCCCGGGCGGCCGAGTTGCACCAAGGTGTACTGCTGAAATTGTGGCGGTATGGAGCCACAAGCCACGGCGGAATTGCCCGTTTGTACGGAAAAAAAGACCGACTGTTTGGTCGGCTGCTTGGTCGTAATGGTCACAATCAAACAGAGGGTGTCCTTCAACCCGATCGGATTGGCGGTGCGCACGATGCAAATGGTATCTACAGCGAAGCCCACCACAGCTCCGGCGGAATAGGCCAGGCAGCCATCAGGATTCAAAAACCAGGTGCCGTAGCTGGAAGCGCCCGAGCTACCGCCGCCGATCAGGCTAAAGGTGGTGGCATTGCTGGCCAAACCCACTGGCTTTTTCCAGCAATAGGAATCCGTCGCATTGATTTTTACCACCATGTGCACGGTGTCGGCGTTGTTGCAAAGCGGCGATATGAGTATATTGTTGAGTTCCTTGGTACAAAAAAGGCTATCGTACACAATGACCGAATACAAGCCCGCTTGCAAGTTGCTGCGGCTCTTGGGATTGACGGTACCCGGAATGTCGAGCCAGTCTATCGAATAAATTGACCCAGTTCCACCGGTGATATTCAGGCTGATGGCACCGCCTAAGGCGCAGGTTTCCGGCATTATTTGCGGCACAACACTCAGCACAGGCGGCTGATGAATGGTAAAAGTATCCGGCGGTAGCGGGCATTGATCGGCATCAAAAATTTGCAAATAATAAGTGCCGGCAGCCAGGCTTCCCGGCGACTGCGTGATGCCGTTTGTGTTGACCAGGGTAAACGTGTGTGGCGTTTTAAAATCGGGTCCGGGGATCACCGTGAATTCCACCAGGCCGTTGGTGCTTCCGGCACAACGCACATCATGGATAATCAAATTAACCGTTCCAGACACAGACAAGTTCTGAATGCTAAAAGTGACCGATGCCGTACAGCCGGTTACATTGTCCGAAACCACGCAGGTGTAGGTACCAGGGGCCAACCCACTAAAAATAGGCCCGGCACCCATGCTGTAGCTATACTGCCCCGAGCCTTGGGCGACCGTTATTTGCGCTTTGCCTTCGTTGTTCCCACATTTGGCCTGCTGTAAAATATTGACACTTATATTGAAATCGAAGCTGCGCGGCACAAAAATCTTGTTCACCGAATAGCAGCCGGTATTTGGATTGGTCGCCGTTACATAATAATTCCCGCTGGCGAGGTTTTGCACCGCGCTGGTGCCTGCGCCATTGCTCCAACTGTAGAGCAAATTTGCCGGACCAAGTGTCACCGCGCCATTGGAGGCAAAGCAGGAGGCCGGGGTAATGGCGGCCTGTATCTGGGGTCCATTGCTGTTGTTGACGACAATGGTCGTATCAAGCACGCAGCTGGGTTCCAGTACCCGCGTGATGTGCACCAGATAAGTGCCCGCAGCAAGGTTGTTCGCCGCATTGGAGCTGGAAACCGCTGGTGTCCATTGGTAGGTAAATAAAGAATTGCCGCCGCCCAGGGAAAGGATGATGTTTCCTGAACTGTTGCTACAACTCGTGTTAGAAACCAGAATGGAGTTGACAACAATGGGGTTGTTGCAGTTTTGCGCGGCCAATTGGCTGCACAAAACGGGTAGGATGAAGCATAATATTTGCCTGAAAGTCATAATAATCGGTGTTCGGGAACGCAGTAAAGAACCGCATTTCTGTTATGAAGCCAAAAGAGTGCCACTTTTCCTGTTTTTAACAGTTTGGATTAAAATGCTGATTATCAATATTTTGATTAAAATTAACAAAAAAATAATCTCCGACAAATGCCAAAAATTGTCCTTTTTACCAGCTAAATAAGCAAGTACTTTTGCATAGATAATTTAATTGGGCAGAATGATGATCGTGTACATTTTTAATCAAGTTCTACACCGTTTCGATCGCTTTTTTGTCACAAACTCACCGCCCATGGAAAAGAACACTAAAGCTCAGTTTTTCGCGACACACCCAATGCTTACCTGCCTTAATGAACAGGAGTTGGAGCAAATGGTTACAGTTGCCCAGGTACGCAAGGCACCGCGCTACCAATTTATTTTCATGCCCGACGAATCTGCCGATCACCTCTGTTTTTTGGTAAGCGGCAAGGTAAAGACAGGCACCTTCTCCCCGGAAGGGCGTGAAGTTATCAAAGAAATTCTATCGGCGAGCGCTATGTTTGGCGATATGACACTTGGCGGCGAAACCACGCGCAGTGAATTCGCGCAGGCCCTGCACGACGAAGCGGTGTATTTAACCGTAAAAGTGAGTGATTTTCAACAGATCATGCAAGGCAACCAGCGCCTGGTATTTGCTTGCATGAAACACCTCAGCCAGCGCCTGCAACGGGTAGAAGAACGCCTGGCAAAACTGGTGCTTAAAGATGCCCGCGAACGCATCATCGAATTTCTGGTGGAAGCCGCGGGCCGCGACGGCCGCCGGGTGGGCTATGAAACCCTGGTGAAACACCACCTCACGCAACAAGAAATCGCCAGCCTCACGGGTACCAGCCGCCAAACGGTGACTTCTGTTTTTAACGATCTGAAAAAATCCAACCTGATCTATTTTAACCGCAACAGCATCCTGATACGCGATGTGGAGAAATTAGCTTAGATATACCTTTTCGCCTTACAGGCAAACACATTCGCTGCAAGTTTGTGATGCAAAGCCTTCCTGATTCAGGAGGGCTTTTGCTATTTGGGGGGATGGGGGGAATTTGATAATGACGGAATGTGATAATGGCGTTCGGGCGCTTTGGATGGAATAAGTAGACCAGGGTTTAATTTCTCTGCAAAATTTACGCACTCAGCCTAGACGAACAAAAAAAGCCTTGCATCGTGAACCACAATGCAAGGCTTTAATAACCCAATCCCACCTACACCTTCGGCGCCACCGCCAACACCTCCGGCTTCACCTGATCCGCATATTTCTCAAAATTGGTCACGAATTCTTTGGCCAATGATTTGGCGCTCTTGTCGTAATCGCTGGCGTTTTTCCA
>JBBRWA010000234.1:0-9828 GCA_038246345.1 Chitinophagales bacterium | reverse complement strand
TGGCTGTTGGCTGTTGGCTATTGGCTGTTGGCTGTTGGCTATTAGCTGTTGGCTATTAGCTGTTGGCTGTTGGCTGTTGGCTGTTGGCTGTTGGCTGTTGGCTATTAGCTGTTGGCTGTTGGCTATTGGCTGTTGGCTACACAACATCGTAGATTTTGGGGAGCTTTGGTTTTTCAGCAAGTTAAGGAAGACGCGAACTCCATTCTGATTTGGTGCTGGAATGCGCTACGAAGCAAGCGCTGCGATATTGTGCAGCCAATAGCCAACAGCTAATAGCCAACAGCCAATAGCTAATAGCCAACAGCTAATAGCCAACAGCTAATAGCCAATAGCCAATAGCCAACAGCCAATAGCTAATCATCATCCTCCCAGTCATACCCGTACTTGAACGTATCGATGTCCCGGCGCTCCTTTTTGGTGGGCCTGCCGATACCCCTATCCCGTTTTTCGGTAGTAGGTGTGGCATTTTGAAACCATTCCAGGTATTTCGTGCGCTCATCGGCTGGTGTCACGTCCTCGTAACAAGCGATAGCAATGGGCGCTCCCACGCGTTTCTCAATTAAGGTAATGGCCTTAAACTGAAAGTTGAAACCGTCTTTTTTTACCGTGACAGTATTCCCTACTGCAATTTGGTAGGAAGGTTTAACCGATGAAGCTTCGATTTTCACCTTACCTCCTTTGCAGGCATCCGTGGCGAGCGTCCGGCTTTTAAAAATCCGGACGCTCCACAGCCATTTGTCTACTCTGACTTTATTCATTTTGATTCCCAAATATTGTTGTCCCAATCAATATCGGCCATGCGGCGGCTTGGGTCAATTTCTACTTTGGCGACTTTGTTCAATTTGGAAGAGACTTCAAATTCGTACGTAGGGTCTACCCAGCGATGATCGGGCAGCAGGGTGCGCTGAATTTTTCCTTCGGCTGGTTTTTCACCACGCATACCTTCCAGTGGCGCGTAAAAAAGTTCCTGATCGCCGTTGCTGTAAGTTACCAGAATGTCCAAAGGCATGGCCATGCGCCCAATGCGATCGATGACGATCTTGGTGTTTTTACGACCTTCCGACTCTACTAATTTCACACCATAATCAATGGTGTTGATGGTATTCACCCAGTCTTCTTTGTACCAATCAAGCTCCAGTCCGCTTTCTTTTTCAAACACGCGGGTCACGTCGTTGGCATTGGGATGTTTGAAGCGCCAGGTTTTGAAATAGGTGAGCAGCCCGCGATCGAAAGCCGGCTTTCCGATGATGTATTCCATTTGGTTAAGGAATACGCAGCCTTTGACATAAGCCGCCATGGAATAGGCGAAGTTGGTATTGAAGTGGTCGGCATGCGTGGTCAATGGCTCTTCTTTGCCACTGGTTGCCAAACGAATATAGGCCATATTGTTACCCAGCTGTGGGTTATCGTTCGCTTTATTACCGGGCATAAGGCCCTCGCGGGCAAGTTCGTTTTCCACCACATTTTCGGCAAAGGAGGTAAACCCTTCATCCATCCAGCCGTACAGGCTTTCGTTGCTGCCCAGCACCATTTGGTACCAGGAGTGCAGTTGCTCGTGTACCGCAACGCCAACCAGTGAGTTGAGGGGGCGATTGCCCGTCATCATGGTGGCGAGCGGGTATTCCATGCCGCCGTCGCCGCCCTGGATAAAGGCGTATTCAGCATAAGGGTATTGGCCAAAATGTTCGTTCATGATGGTACGGGCGCGGTTCATGATGGACGGGAGTTTTTCCCATTGTTCGTCATAACCTTTTCCTTTTTGCCAGAAAAAACGCATCATGGAGCCATCATCGGCGCGGATGCTCTTTTGGGTAAAATCTGGATCGGCAGCCCAGGCAAAATCATGCACATTGGGTGTTTTGAAATGCCAAACCAATTTGCCTGGAGCGGGCTTGTTCAAGGTTGAGCCAGGCGCTTCATAGCCATTGCCCACTTCTTGCGGATTTTGGATATAGCCTCCAGCTGCCACCACATATTTTCTGTCTATGGCAATTTTTACGTCAAAATCACCCCAAACGCCGTAGAACTCACGCGCGATGTATGGATTGGCGTGCCAGCCCTGATAATCGTATTCGCACAATTTAGGGTACCACTGGGTCATGGTGAAATCCACGCCTTCGCGGTTGTCGCGTCCGCTGCGGCGGATTTGCAGGGGTACCTGAGCATCCCATTCCAGTTCAAAGTCGGTGATAGCGCCCGGTAAAATGGGCTCATTTAAAGTGACTTCCAGTATCGTACCATTTTCGACAAACTTCACGGGAGCGCCATTTACTTTTAATGACTTGATTTTTATAAAGCCAATTTCTTCCGGTTTGAGCTTCGATATCCTGTCTGCTACCCTGCCATCTGGATCTTCGATGGTGCGGGAGCGCACATCCATCATGCTGTTGGGTTGGAAGGCATTGAAGTACAGGTGAAAAAAGGCCTTAGTCAATACCTCCGGGCTGTTATTGGTGTATTTCAGGCGCATATCGCCGCGATATTGGTGCTTTTCGACATCCATATCTACGTTGATATTATAGTCGGCGTGTTGCTGCCAGCGTTCAGGTTGTGCTGCAAGGGCGAAGGAAAGAAACAGTAGAAGGCTGAGGGTAAAAAGCTTATTTTTTGTCATTTTATCACTTAATTTATTCATCAATACTGCAATGATACGCCATCAAAATTTTCCGAAACGTGTTTTTTGGAGAAACGGCACTTAAAGCGGCCTGTTCGGCTTACCTTTGCGGCGATATTGAACAAAAGTGTACAACATGAAACTTCGTCTTGCCCTCGCATTGATATTATTGGCAGCCATTACCCGGCTTTCGTTGAATTTCCTACCCTATCCACCGCACAACTTTTCGCCCATAGCGGCCATGGGTCTTTTTGGCGCAGCGGTATTCAACCGCCGTTGGATGGCTTTGGCAGTGCCTTTTGCTGCGCTGTTCCTAAGCGATTTGATTCTTAACAACTTGATTTACAGCCAGTACTATAGCTCATTTACCTTGATTACTTCTTGGTGGATTTATGCTGCATTTGGCTTGGTCATGTTCGCTGGATGGGCGCTGTTGCGGCAGAAAGTCTCTCCTAGTCGTGTTGTCAGCGCCAGCTTGATTGCCTCTGCTGTGTTTTTCCTGGTCACCAATTTTAGTGTGTGGGCGTCAGGCTTGATGTACACTAAAGATGCGGCTGGGTTGTTGACTTGCTATGCAGCAGGTTTGCCATTTTTAGGCAATACCATCTTGGGTGATCTGTTCTTTTCTACCGCATTATTTGGCGTGTATTCTTGGGTGACAAACCGAAAGTTGAGCACACAAACTGCTTGATTTTACCACATTACCTTGTTTTTTTGCCACATAGCGCACATAGTTCACATAGACACGCTATTGTACCATACAGTGTGGAATAAACGATTATGAGTGCTTAAGTACCAGGCAAAAATTAGTTTGAACTACTGTTGACCTAACGTATTGTTTTTTTTGCCTTTTTGCTTTTTGCAATTTTGCCCTTTTACTTAATTCTGCTTCCATTCATGGACAAACCTACCCTTGCCCCAAAAAAAGTTTCAGAAAGTAAAACCGTGATGACCGAGCTCATCATGCCCAACGACACCAATCCGATGGGCAACCTTATGGGCGGATACCTGATGCGCTGGATGGACATCGTCTGCGCCATATGCGCTGGAAGGCACACTGAATCCAATGTAGTAACAGCGGCAGTGGATCATATTTCTTTTCAAAACCCTATCAGACTTGGGGATGTCATCACCCTCGAAGCATCAGTTACACGTGCCTTCAACACATCGGTAGAAATTTACGTGGAAGTGTTTGCCAGCGATGTTAAGGGCCAAAACCCGCGGCGTTGCAACCATGCTTATTTCACATTTGTTGCGCTTGACGATCAAAAAATGAACCCGATTCCGGTGCCACAAGTATTGCCTTTGGCCAACGATGAGCAGCAATTGTATGAAGGGGCTGCCCGTCGCCGGGAATTCAGGCTCATTCTTTCAGGACGCATTAAGCCAAAAGATGCGACGGAGGTGCGGAAGTTTTTTGCTGATTTGGGTTAATCCTGCTCAAACAACACTCGCTCCCCCATTTTTTCTTCGTTGAATTTCCCATCGTGCCAGGCCAGGTGCCCACTGACAATAGTAGACAACACCTTGCCCCTAAACTTGCTGCCCTCAAAAGGCGACCAGCCGCATTTATACAGGATAGTAGCTTTCTGCACTTGCCATCTCTGCGGAAAAGCAGGTTAATATTCTTGTGTCGAGCGCAATATCAACCAAATGCACCAAACGCTGTAACCAAATGAAAATCAACATATTAAAGCTAAAAAACAAAAAAAAACAAAAAAAACAAAATGCAAACACCGCTTTTTACAAAGAAATCATACCTTTGCGGCAGTAAATGTACAAGCTCGTCGCCGTATTTGGATTCGCTTGTAATCAAAATGACTCGATGCCTGTTTTATTGGGCTCAAAGATAAAGGTTTAAAATGAAGCGTGTTTTGATGACGTCCTTCTCCGGGAAAGCTCGGAGGGGGACTTTTTTTATGCCTATATTTTTTGATGACATAACGCAGTAATAATTTTACGAAATGCAAGATACCAATAGTATACGTGTCCATCCAATGTTGGTCCGTGCCGTTGTGGAGGCGCTCCATGCCATATTTATGGAGAACCGCCATGCCGACAAAGTAATCGAGTTTGTTTTACGCAACAACAAAAAAGCAGGCAGTAGAGACCGGGCTTTTATAGCAGAAACAACTTATGAAGTAGTGCGGTATTACCGCCTCTATGCTGAAATACTGGGGCATACCCCCATCACCCATTTCGACTTCTGGCAAATATGCGGCATCCACTTCGCCGTTACGGTAAAAGGAGCGCTTCCGAACTTCATAGAATTTAACAGCCTCAATGTCCAGGAGATATTAGACAAGTATGAAAAGCTTAGCAAACAACGGGCGCTGCGTGAAAGCATCCCCGATTGGATGGATGATTACTGCAATAAAGAACTTCCCGAGGTCTGGGACGCTACATTGCCCGAGCTAAACAAACAGGCTAAAGTAGTGCTGCGCTGCAATCTCTTGAAAACAGATCGTGCATCGCTGCAAAAAGCCTTATTTGCCGAGGATATTGATACCGTAGCTGTTGGAACTGGCGATGCACTGGTGCTGAAGCGCCGTCAAAATGTTTTTAAATCTCAGGCATTTAAAGATGGCGGCTTCGAAGTACAGGATTACAGCAGCCAGTTGGTAGCGCACTTGCTCGCGCCCGCACCCGGAATGCGGGTTGTAGATGCCTGTGCAGGCGCGGGAGGAAAAACCTTGCACCTGGCAGCACTGATGCAAAACAAAGGCAGTATCATCGCGCTTGATACCCATGCATGGAAATTGGATGCACTGCGCCTGCGTGCCCGCCGTGCTGGTGTTTCCAATATCGACACCCGCCCCATTGAAAACAGCAAAGTCATCAAACGCCTGTTTGGCTCTGCGGACCGGCTGCTGCTGGATGTGCCTTGCAGCGGATTGGGTGTGCTGCGCCGCAATCCCGATTCCAAATGGAAATTGACCCCTGAAAACATAGAGCAGTTGCGCCAAACGCAACAAGAGCTTTTGCGCGGATATAGCCCCATTGTAAAACCTGGAGGAAAAATGGTGTACGCCACTTGCAGTATCCTTCCATCCGAAAACCAAGACCAGGTAGCCAGTTTTTTGAAAAGCGAGGCTGGCCAGGAATTTAGGCTGCTGGAAGAAAAACGAATATTGCCCCAGGATGAAGGGTTTGACGGGTTTTATATGGCCTTGATGGAACGTATTATACCAGACCCAAAGCCTGGAATAGCAATGGTTTAATAAGAGCATGTTTAAAAAAAAAGGGACGTTTTGTCAAAAAAACGCCCCTTTTTCATTTTCTACCAAAGAAAGTGTTGTTTTTGGAACCAGTCTTTCTCCTTTCACTCAGAATCAACCTACTTTCGCCGCTCCTTCAACAACATCAAAAACCTACTAATCAACCAGGTTTTTGTACCCTAATTATGGCTGGAAAAAATTATTACGAAGAATCGCTCGAACTCCATCGGAAAAATAAAGGCAAAATCGAAGTGCGTTCCAAAATCCCGGTAAACACCATCGCGGATCTCTCCACGGTTTATTCGCCTGGTGTGGCCGCACCCTGCCTTGCCATCCACGAAAACCCCGACGATGTGTACACCTATACCATCAAATCGAATACAGTAGCGCTTGTTTCTGACGGTTCTGCGGTGTTAGGACTGGGGAATATCGGCGCCGCTGCCGCCATTCCCGTGATGGAGGGCAAGTGTATGTTGTTTAAAAAATTTGCCGACCTAGACGCTTTCCCCATTTGTTTGGATACGCAGGACACCGAACAAATTATTCAAACGGTGCGCAATATTGCTCCGGTTTTTGGCGGCATCAACCTCGAAGACATTTCTGCTCCGCGTTGTTTTGAAATTGAAAGTCGCTTGCAGGATTTGGGCATTCCCGTTTTTCATGATGACCAACATGGCACTGCCATCGTAACGCTAGCCGCGCTTATCAACGCAGCAAATGTGCTGGGGAGAGACTTAAACGACTTGAAAATTGTCATCAATGGCGCGGGTTCTGCGGGCATTGCTATTGCGAAGCTGCTGCGTGGCTTCGGGCAGAAGAACCCTAAAGTAGCGGTAAAACACATCATTTTATGTGACCGAAAGGGAATTCTTTGCAAAAACCGGGCAGATATCGCTGGGATATTGCACAAAATGGAGGCGTTGTTATATACCAACCCAGAAAGCAAACACGGGACCGTATTCGATGCCTTAGTTGGTGCCGATGTATTTATTGGTGTCAGCCAAAGTGGTTTGCTTAAGGCGGAGCATATCCGCAGCATGGCCAAGGATCCGATTGTATTTGCAATGGCCAATCCTGAGCCAGAAATAATGCCGGAAGAAGCATACAAAGGTGGCGCGGCTATTTTTGGCACCGGCCGCAGCGACTTTCCCAATCAAGTAAACAATGTCCTTGGTTTTCCAGGGATATTCCGAGGTGCCATGGACGCCCGTGCACCGCGCATAACCGTTAACATGAAGTTGGCTGCTGCCTTCGCCATCGCCAAGTACTTGAAAAATCCTGATCGGGAGCATATTATCCCGGCGGCGTTGGATAAGAAGGTGGCTACTGCGGTGGCTCGGGCGGTGTATAAAGCCGCTATGCAAGAGAAAAACCCCTAGCCCCGTCCCCCTTGTCGCCGGTCCTGAATCCTTTTTTGCCGGTTTTCCTGCAATTTTTTGATCAATGCTTCGCGAAACTCGCGCTCGGCCATGGGTATCTTGGCGATCTTGCGCACAGGTAAAACCTTACGGAGTTTTTGATTGAGGTCTTTTTCCAAATCGAGGTCGCGTTGTTTGCGTTCGAAATAGCGCTTGATATGCTCCTCTACTTCGCTGTCGCTCATTTGGTCTTCTTGCTTGATCGGATTGTACGACTGTTGCAGTTGTTCACGCTTGTCCAAAAACTCATTGTACAAAGGCCAAAAGCCTTGTGCTTCTTCCGGCGTTAGCTTCAATACCCTGGTAAAAACTTCTGCGCGATATTGCGCAAGGCGTTCGTCTCGCCTGTCAGTATCTATTTGTGCCATTGCCACGCCGATGCTGGCGTTGAAAATCAAGGCAAAAAGCAGTAACTTTTTCATGGTGTTGTGTCTTTAAAACTATTGTTGTGGGTAAGTGAGGTAATAAATTTACAAGATTTCCTCCAATTCCTCCTCAGTCATGTCATTCAAAAGGTGCTCTACATCTTCAGGGGTAATTTCATCGGGAACGTTTGTTTGCTGTGGTGGCTTTTCTTGAATAGTAGGTGTCTGGTATTCGTTTTCTGTGGCTTCTGGAATCATGGCCAATTGGTCAACTTCTAAATATTGAACGTTTTCCAACAAATAGGCTTCGATTTCTTCATCGCTCAGCTCAATAGAAGCCGTGGTTCGGTCCTCTGCCGAAGCAGGCTTTAGAAACCAAACCGCCGCCAAAACCAGGGCGAACACGGCTGCTGCTGCCATGAGCATATAGCCCATTGAAACCCTTTTCGCTGGCCTTTTCACAATTTTCAAAGGCACTTGCTGCGTCAGACCAAATGCTTCAATTCGATCCATGACACGCCCGTCGAAGGACTCAAAATAGCCTTCCGGCAATTTGAAGCTATCCTTTTGCGGTAGCTGCTTGAATACATCGGGTGCAATATTTTTAAGTTCGTCTTCCATAATAGGACAATGTTATTGGGTCGGTTAGGGTTAATCAGGTTCTTTAAATGCCGCCTCAATTTTTTTTGCGGCATGGTGATATGAGGCTTTTAATGCCCCTACAGAAGTGCCCAACAGGTTGGCCATTTCTTCGTAAGGCATTTCATCGTAATACCGGAGATTAAAGACAAGCTTTTGTTTGTCAGGCAGTTGCGCGATTGCCTTTTGCAATCTAACCTGTACCTCATTGCCATCAAACCACGTATCAGCCGTCAGACGTGCCGATATCAGGTTAGCAGATTCGTCTAAGGGCGAAGTTGCTTGTCGCTTCTTGCTCTGTAAAAAGGAGATTGCTTCATTGGTCGCAATACGGTACAACCAGGTATAAAGTTTCGACTTGCCTTCAAACTGTGCAATACCTTTGTAAATCTTGATAAATGTGTTTTGAAGCACATCATCAGCATCGGAATGCACCAGCACAATTCGGCGCACGTGCCAGTAGAGCCGCTCTTTATACTCCGCCATCAGCAGCCGAAAGCCGCGCTCGTACGTGTGCGCAGCGCCAAGCAATTCTAATATTTTTTCGTCTGAAGTGGATGTTGTCACAGCGCTCTGCAAGGCTCCGTATTTGGAAATTAAGACGTAAAAAAAGCGTCAGGGTTTAATTTGTCCTGACAAAAGAAAGCAATTTTGTGGCGCAAGGAGAAAAAAGCATGTGCAATCTATTGTAAATCAATAAATTTCTTCGTAATTTCATGGAAGAAAGAAAGGGAAGTAAAAGGGCGAGATTGTAAAAAGGCAATGAAAATCAAGACGTTAGGTAAAAATTAGTTTGAACTAATTTTCGCCAAATACCTTATAAAAATGCCTTTGAAAAAATCAAGCGCATATTTAAAACAAATAATTTTACAAATGCCTCCATTACAAGTGATTGCTCTACTTTTGCTGCGTTTACATAATTTCGCAGCTTTCTGAAACGAAACCCTTTCAGCAAAAATCCACGAATAAGGTTCCAAAATGCTCAAACGCTTACACATCCGCAATTACGCGCTGATCGACGAACTCGAAATCAAATTCTCCAATCACCTCACCATCATTACTGGTGAAACAGGTGCCGGAAAGTCTATCCTCCTGGGAGCTTTAGGCTTGGTGATGGGCGAGCGCGCCGATTCAAAAGTATTTTACAACGATACCCAAAAATGTATCGTGGAGGCATTTTTCGAAGTTGGCGCCTACGATCTGAAGTCGTTTTTTGAGGAAAACGAATTGGATTACGACCAAGAAGTTGTCATTCGCCGCGAACTTTCTCCTGCCGGAAAAAGCCGGGCTTTTGTAAATGATACCCCCGTAAACAACCAGGTGCTGCAGCGCCTCACAGAATCACTGATCGACCTGCACCAGCAGTTTGACTTGCTCGACATTCACAACGTCAATTTTCAATTGCGGATGATTGATGCACTGGCAGACAACAGTACTTTGCTAAAAGAATACCAAATTGGGTACAAAACCTATGCGGTCGATCGAAAAAGGCTTGCCGAACTTATTTCCCGCAGTGAAAATGGCTCCAAAGAGATGGAGTTTTTGCGTTTTCAATTGGATGAATTGCTGCTGGC
>JBBRWA010000233.1:0-9828 GCA_038246345.1 Chitinophagales bacterium | reverse complement strand
TGGTGGCTGTTGGCTGTTGGCTGTTGGCTGTTGGCTGTTGGCTGTTGGCTGTTGGCTGTTGGCTGTTGGCTGTTGGCTGTTGGCTGTTGGCTGTTGGCTGTTGGCTGTTGGCTAAAAAAATATTTTTTGCGTCAAAGGCATGAAATTGCGGGCGTTGCGAGGCCAACAGCTAACGGCCAACAGCCAACAGCCAACAGCATTCCGTCAGTGGCATTTAAAATAATCAAACGGTTCCCGGCAATCCAGGCATCGGTGCAGCGATTTGCAGGCCGTAGAACCAAACTCTGATATCCGTTCTGTATTTTCTGAGCCGCATTGCGGACAAGGTATGGGGGTATCTGAAAACAGCATCTTGTCCATCCGCGCTTTGCTTTGTGGGGGGGCAATGCCGTATTCGAGTAATTTTTTCTTGCCGGATTCCCGCATCCAATCCGTCGTCCAGGCTGGCGATAGCACTTCTACAACTTTCACGTTTTCAAGCCCTTGTGCAATCAGCTCCAGTTTAATATTGGCTGAGATCATGCTCATGGCTGGGCAGCCTGTATAGGTGGGCGTTATGGTTATTATTACGGTAGACGGTGGACGGTGGACGGTAGACGGATCGCGGTGGACGGTGGACGGTAGATGGTGGACGGTAGACGGATCGCGGTGGACGGTGGACGGTAGATGGTGGACGGTAGATGGATCGCGGTGGACGGTGGACGGTAGATGGTGGACGGCGGTTATGCTCTCGGTATCTATGTCGCTGCTTATCTCAAAGCCTTCGTATTGAATTGTAACGCTGCGCACAACGCCCAAATCAAGCACAGAAAGCACGGGGACTTCTGGGTCGCACACATTTTCGAGCCAGGCCCAAATTTGTGCGATTAGATTTTTTGCCGCTTGTATTGCAGCATTATTGTCCGCTGTTCCTGTGCTTGTTGTTACCATGTCGAATTGGGGTAAGCTCGTTGTAAAAACTGCATTTCAGCTAAAATAAAGCCGAGATGCTCGCTGTGTCGGCCAATTTTTCCGCCAGATTGCATCCAGCCATCTTCGGGGCGCAAGAGCGTTGCCTGGTCTAGGACTTCAAATATCCTGTGCTCTACGTCTTTTTTGATCCCCAACAAATCAACACCATAACCTGCCGCTACTGCATCCTTTTCATACGCTGCAGGTGTGAGCAATTCACCACGGAACGACCACAGATCGTTGATCGCAGTTTGGATTCGTTCCTTGCTTTCCGGGGTGCCGTCGCCCAGGCGAATCACCCATTCGCTGTTCCAGCGCAAGTGGTATGCTACCTCTTTGAGTGATTTTTCGGCAATGGCAGCCAATTGTTTGTCGCTGCTTTCACAAAGCTTTTGCTGGAAGTAAAAATTGTAGGTATCGTACAAAAAATGGCGTGCAATGGTGTGGGCAAAATCGCTGTTAGGCTGCTCTACCAGCAAAACATTGCGAAAATCGGTGGCATCGCGCAGGTAGGCAAGGTCGTCTTCTGTATTGCCTTGGCCTTCCAGTTTGGCGGCATATTCATATATATTCCTAGCCTGACCGATCAAGTCGAGGGAAATGTTGGTCATGGCCATGTCGATTTCCAACGCAGGACCATGCCCGCACCATTCAGACAGGCGGTGGCCGAGAATCAGGGCATTGTCGGCAAGGTGTAAAAGGTATTGCTGCATTACATGTGTTTTACATTCTCCGGCACTTCGTAAAAAGTGGGATGTCGGTAAATCTTGTCTTTCGCTGGCTCGAAAAATGAATCAGCGTCTTCAGGATCAGAGGCCGTGATGGCCTCTGAAGGCACTACCCAGATGGATACGCCTTCCTGGCGGCGCGTGTACACGTCTCGTGCGTTTTCGAGCGCCATTTGAGCATCTACGGCATGAAGGGAGCCCACGTGTTTGTGGTTGAGGCCGCCATGCGAGCGAATAAATACTTCCCAAAGTGGAAATTCTGCGTTCATGGTTGTTTTCTTTTATGCCTTGGGTGTCGTTTTTCTTTTTTCAGCAAAAGCCGTGGCAGCTTGGCGCACCCAGGCGCCATCGTCCCAGGCTTTGTTGCGGGCATCCAAGCGCTCTTTGTTACAAGGGCCGTTGCCCCGCAGGATTTCATGGAACTCTGTCCAATCAATTTCACCAAAATCGCAGTGCCCGGTCTCGGCATTCCAACGCAACGCTGGGTCAGGAATAGTAAGTCCCAAAACCTGTACTTGCTCGAACATGACATCCACAAATTTCTGCCGCAGGTCGTCATTGGTATAGCGTTTTATCTTCCATTTCATCGACTGGGCCGAGTGCGGAGAAGCATCATCATTGGGGCCAAACATCATCATAGATGGCCACCACCAGCGGTTGAGCGCGTCTTGAGCCATTTTATGCTGGGCGGTAGTACCATGCGCCAGGGTCATCATGATCTCAAACCCTTGTCGCTGGTGAAAGCTTTCCTCCTTGCATACCCGCACCATCGCACGGGCGTAAGGACCGAAACTGCATTTGCAGAGTGGCACTTGGTTCATAATCGCTGCCCCATCTACCAACCAGCCCACCGCACCAATATCGGCCCAGGAAAGCGTTGGATAGTTGAATATGGAGCTGTATTTGGCTTTGCCCGAATGCAATTCTTCGTACATCTGGTCGCGGCTTACCCCAAGGGTTTCAGCAGCAGCATAGAGGTAAAGCCCGTGGCCTGCCTCGTCTTGAACTTTGGCCAGCAACGCCACTTTTCGCCGCAAACTTGGAGCCCGTGTGATCCAGTTACCTTCTGGCAACATACCGACAATTTCAGAATGGGCATGTTGCCCAATCTGCCGAATCAGCGTTTTGCGGTAAGCATCGGGCATCCAATCCTTCGGCTCAATTTTTTGCTCGGCGTCAATACGCGCCTGAAATCGTTGCTCTAAATCTGCCTGTGTACTCATTTTTTCGTTGTTCGTTGATAGTTGATAGTTGTTCGTTCACATTCGCTCGATGAATGTTGTGTCACTTAGTTTCAAGAAAATTTCACAACGGGGTGGTCGTTGATAGTTGTTCGTTGATAGTTGTTCGTTTCCGAGCCTTTGGTATTTCTTTGTTGTTTAGCCTCTTTCACTGAAAACAAACCAGATGAGTTTCTATTTTGATTTTTCTTGCCATGTTCCACACTTGAACCAAGGGATTGGAAACAATCAACGAAAACGTGGTCTTGAAAAGCACAAGCCTAAACACCCATCGAGTGCGCGTAATCGAACAACTATCAACGAACAACTATTTAATGTCGAAATCGACTTTGATCGTCGGTGTTTTGGGGTGTGACTGGCATGTAAGAATAAACCCCGCCGCTACTTCATGCGGGTCAAGGGCGTAATTGACTTCCATTTCCACTTCGCCTTCAACTAATTTGGCACGACAGGTGCAACAAACACCGCCTTTGCAGGCAAAAGGCAAATCTGCACCAGCTGCCAAAGCTGCATCCAACACTACTTGGCCTTCATGTATCGGCACATCAAAGCGAACGCCGTCTAAACGGATTTCGGCGTGGGCTATAACGGTTTCCGGCGTGGCTGCAATTTGCTTTTTTACTATGCCCTTCCCGGTACCAAACAATTCAAAGTGGATTTTTGATTTGGAAACGCCTTGTTTTTCTAAAACTTCCCGCACATTTGCCGTCATATCTTCCGGACCGCACACAAAATACTGTTCTGCGTCCAATAAATCCGGTAATTTTTCAAAAATCTGCTCCAAACGCTCTTTGTCGATGCGACCGCGCTGCCATTCGGTGTCCATGCGCTCGCGGCTGAGGATGTGCACGACGCGCAAACGTCCCAGGAATCGGTTTTTCAAGCCTTCAATTTCCTCCCGAAAAATAACAGATGCTGCGTTTTTGTTGCCGTAAACAAGGGCTACTTCGCTGTCAGGAACCGACTCCAGCACAGTTTTTATGATGGAAATAATAGGGGTAATGCCTGAACCTGCGGCGAATAAAACGTATTTGCCAGCAGGCTCAATCGCAAGTGCCGCGGGGAAAAAGCGGCCGTCGGGAAGTGCTACCTCCAATATATCGCCCTTTTTGAGCTTTTCATTGGAAAACGAGGAGAACACCCCGCCGTCTACTTTTTTTATGGCCACCCGCCAGCAAGCCTCCAAAGGGCTGCTGCACAAGGAATAGGAACGACGCACGTCCTCTTCCCCAATATGGGTGCGCAAGGTGAGGTACTGCCCCTGCGTAAATTTGAAAACCTCTTTCAAGTCCGCTGGCACTTCAAAGGCAATCGAAACGCAGTCTTTGGTCTCGCGGCGGACATCTGATATTTTAAGCGGATAGAATTTCATTTTCGGGTGCGAAGGTCGTTCAAAACTGCCCAAAGTTGGGAACCAAAAGCGCAAGAATACTTGGACAATTGTATTTTTCCAACCAATTCCGCGATAGGATGTTTTACTTTTGCCGCCCATTTGGAGGCAATATCATTTTTTACACCAATTATACCCCCATTTTCGGCGCATTAGACTAGCATGGCAACATTTTCAATCAACCTGAAAGACGGTAACATCATAAAGCCGACAGAATTCATCGTCGGCATAGATCTCGGCACTACCAACAGCCTCGTGGCGTATATTAAAGACGGAGTACCGCATTGTGTAAAAGGAAAGGACGGACGCAGCACGCTCGTGCCTTCTGTGGTACATTTCGATGAAAAACAATCGGTTACGGTGGGAGATGCTGCAAAAGAAAGGCTGATAACCGACCCTGCCAACACTATTTTTTCGGTAAAACGGCTGATGGGGAAGTCCTTCAAAGACCTGAGTGACCAGACGCAATATTTCGGCTATCAAATCCTCGACGATGATGCAGATGCGCTGGTGAAAATTCGGGTTAAAGACAAGTTTTTCACGCCCGTCGAACTCAGCGCCCTGATTCTCAAGGAATTGAAAACGCGTATTGAGACAGAATTGGATACCTTGGTCAGCAAGGCTGTCATCACTGTTCCAGCCTATTTCAACGACAACCAACGCCAGGCCACTCGGGATGCAGGTAAACTCGCGGGCCTGGATGTGCTGCGTATCGTGAACGAGCCCACCGCTGCCGCACTGGCATACAGCCCAACCCAACAAGGTGCCACTGCCGTGTACGACCTTGGTGGCGGCACTTTCGACATCTCCATCCTTCAAATCCAAGACGGTATCTTTGAAGTGCTTTCCACCAATGGCGACACCTACCTGGGCGGCGATGATTTCGATCGGGCCATCATGCAGCATTGGATGAAAGCGCTTGGCCTCGATAATGACTATTTGAGTAACAACAAGGCGTTTGGACAGGAATTACGGCTGGCTGCTGAGGCCGCAAAAAAAGCGCTTTCCAGCACAGAACAATTTGAAAGTCAAATCAATGGATCAAAAATCAGCTTAACAAAAGTCGAATTTGAAGCCCTGATTCAGCCTTTGGTGGAGCGCACGATCGATTGTTGCAAAAACGCATTGCGGGATGCTAAACTTAAGATTGAAGACATTGGCAAAGTAATCCTCGTAGGCGGTAGCACCCGTGTCCCGCTGGTAAAAAAAACGGTGGCAGATTTTTTCAAACAGCCCGTTTACGACGATATCAACCCTGACGAAGTAGTCGCTATGGGCGCTGCCATACAAGCAGATGTATTGGCGGGCAATCAGCAGGACATTTTGCTGCTCGACGTGACACCACTCTCCTTGGGCATTGAAACGGTCGGCGGTTTGATGGATACGATTATCCCACGAAATTCAAAAATACCGACCAAAGCAGGCAGGCAGTACACCACCAGTGTCGATGGTCAAAAAAACCTGAAAATAAGTGTGTTTCAAGGAGAGCGCGATCTGGTGGAGCACAACCGAAAACTGGGCGAGTTCATACTCAAAGGCATACCGCCCATGCCCGCGGGCCTGCCAAAAATCGATATTCAGTTTATTCTAAACGCCGATGGCATCCTAACCGTTCGGGCCAGCGAACTGCGCTCAGGCCTCGAAACGCAGGTTGAAATCCGCCCAACCTACGGCATCAATGAAGAAGAAATGGCGCTGATGCTGATCGACAGCATCCAGCATGCTAAAGACGATATGGCAGCGCGGGGATTGCTGGAAGCACGTAATGAAGCCAACAACCTGCTGCTTTCAGGTGATAAGTTCTTAAAGCAAAACGATGCGATTTTGTCTGCAGAGGAGAAAGGAACGACAAAGTCCATGCTTGAAAAGTTGCGAAACGCTACAGCTGGCAGCGATAAAGACTTGATTCTGAAAAGTATAGAGGAATTAAACACGTACACGAGTCCGCTGGCGCACAGGGCGATGGATGCGACGATTGGTGCTGCGATGCAGGGGAAGAAGTTGTAGTTGCGGCCTATATCTTCCAGGTTTTTAAAACCTGGAAGATCTAACGCCCGGTGTCGGTGCGCAGAATCCGCCAATCAACCGACCAACGACCCGGACCGAGTAACATTAACGCAACCCAAACTGCCAGGTACAACAACGGCAACTCTTTGTCTGTCAACTCATTCGCCCATTGCACCTTGAACAACGCCACTGCCATTGTAGCCAATAAAGGCACCAATGCCAAGCGCGTAAACAGCCCAATTAGCACCAAGCTGGCGCAAATGATTTCAGCAAAAATAACCAGGTAAAACGAGGTGCTTGCCCCCACCCCAACTGGGTCAGGAAAGCTTTCGGGACTTTCACCAAAAAGGGTGAGTTTGATAAAAGCATGATTAAAAATCATCAGCCCACAAAAAGTAAGTCGCAGCATAAGTGCCGCTAAATCGACAGAAATCACATCAGGTGACAGTATTTTCTTGATCATATCGCTTCGTTTTAGGAAATTAAGTCATAGACCAAAAAGAAAATCATTACTTCCCAATTCCTATTTTGCCTTTTGCTCCTTGCACACTTGCCTTTTGCTCCTTGCCAACTTGCTTTTTGCACTTTGCTTTTTGCCAAATTGCCTACTGCACCCCCATTCCACTAGGCCAACCAGACTCTGGCGACACAAAGCTCAATTTCCCTGCTGCATCTTCAGCCATCAAGATCATTCCCTGAGATTCGGTACCCATCATGGCGCGTGGCGCGAGGTTGGCCAAAACAATTACCTGCTTGCCAATAATGGCTTCTGGTTGAAAATGCTCGGCGATTCCAGAGAGGATGGTGCGCTGCTCGAAGCCTAAATCTACACTAAGTTTCAGGAGTTTTTTTGATTTCTCTACCTTCTCTGCTGTCAGAATGGTGCCGGTGCGAATGTCCATTTTCGCAAAATCGTCGTATTGGATCGTTTCTTTCATGGGTTTGTATGTAATTGCGGTGGGCGTTTTTTCATCTACGGGAATTTCTGGTGTTTCGGGTTCATTTGCCTTTAATTTGGCTATTTGAGCATCAATAACCTCATCCGTTATTCGGGAAAACAAATGCTCCGCCGCACCGATGACATGCCCGGCAGGTGCCAATGGTCTTCCATTAGAAAATGCTTGAAGCACCTGCTCCAAATCGCCATTGTCTTGCAAGGCGGGCAATTGCAGCATGTTGCGCAGCTTATCCGAACTGAATGGCAGGAATGGTCGCATCGCTACTGAAAGCGCTGCAACGTATTGCAAGGCCAGGTTCATCACTGATTTCACCAGCTCGGGATCTGTTTTTACGGTTTTCCAAGGTTCATTGAATTGCAGCAAGGCATTTCCGGCGCTGGAAATTTCCATGACCTGGAGCATGGCTTCACGCAAGTTAAAGTGCTCTAGCTCTTGGCACATAGCTTCCAGCTTTAGCTTAATTAAAGCCAGCTCTTCCGTGTAAGTGCCTGTTTTGTCCGTTTCCCAGCCGCTTTTGAACAGTTGTGCCGGGTTGATCTCAGGCACTTCCCCTGCATAATATTTATGGATCAGTACCAGCACCCTGTTCACAAAATTGGCGAGGTTGTTCACCAATTCGTTGTTATTGGTTTCCTGAAAACCTTTCCAGGTAAATTCGCTGTCGCTCTGTTCCGGCATTTTGCGAATCATGTTGTAGCGCAGTGCATCTTCCTGCCCCGCAAATTCGTCGCAATACTCGTGCACCCAAACCGCCCAATTTTTCGAGGTGGACAATTTACGGCCTTCCAAATTCATAAATTGGTTGGCGGGCACATTTACGGGTAAAATATAGCCTCCATGGGCTTTCAGAATTGCCGGAAAAATGAGGCAGTGGAATACAATATTGTCTTTACCAATGAAATGAATCAAGGCAGTGTCCTCATTTTTCCAATAAGGCTCCCAATCCTTGCCGTTGTCAATAGCCCATTGTTTGGTAGCAGAAATGTAGCCAATGGGAGCATCCAGCCAGACGTACAATTTCTTTCCAGCGGAATCCGGGATTTCGGGCGGCACATCCACGCCCCAATCGAGGTCACGGGTCATGGCTCGGGGCTGCAGCCCTTGATCGAGCCAGGAGTTGCACTGTCCAAGCACGTGGTTTTTCCAATCAGCAGGGTTGTGCAATTGTTTGCCATCAGCTTTGCCTGTATTGATCCATTCCCGAAGCCAGGCTTCATGCTGGTCGAGGCGCAGGAACCAGTGCTTGGTGGGGCGTTTCACCGGAATGGAGCCGCTAAGCATAGATTTCGGCTCTATTAACTCAGTTGGGCTCAAAGTAGAGCCACATTTTTCGCACTGATCGCCATAAGCGTCCGGGTTGGCACAAACGGGGCAAATACCTGTGATATAACGGTCTGCCAGAAATTGGCCCACTGTTTCATCGTAGTACTGCTCGGTTGTTTCTTCGATAAACTCGTTGTTATCATTGAGTTTCCTGAAAAAATCCTGGGAAGTCTGGTGGTGGAGCGGTTCTGTTGTCCGGTGGTATATATCAAAAGAAATTCCGATTTTTTTAAAGGTATCCTTCAACATGGCGTTGTACTTATCCACCACAGCGCGGGGTGTTGTGCCTTCTTTTCTGGCTTTTACAGTAATGGCAGCGCCGTGCTCGTCGGAGCCGCACACAAATACTACATCACGGCCCATCAGCCGGAGGTAGCGCACATAAATATCAGCTGGGAGATAAGCGCCCGCCAAATGCCCGATGTGAAGGGGGCCATTGGCATAAGGGAGCGCGGCTGTAACGAGGTATCTCTTTTTCATTCCTTTCAATTATCCGGTTGGAGCCGTAAAAGTACGCAGCTTGTTATAGAAAAAGGTGTTTATGGTAAGCTCCTTTGAAAGGACTTAGAGCTTTTCCCAAGGCCAGAACGGTTTGAGAACCACAGGCTCAATGTTTGGCATTTGTTTTTCAAACCAACGCAGGGGCGCTTGAGTTTTATCGCCCGTTTGGGTATCACATTTAAAAAACAGGTAATAAACTTGCAAACAGTAACCGACTTTGTCCAATAGGTCATTGATAGAACGTGGTGCAGCATTGCAGTTAAGTGATAGCCAATGGTAATACGCATCATCGTGGGTTTCAACAACATCCAAAACCACTGCTTCACGCGTATATACTTCCAGAAACCGACGTGCAAGCACCCCGTGGTGTTTGCTCCAGTCGCGCGGCCTTGATCGATCTTCTTTGTATTTAAAGGTATCATGCGCCAGTGCAATCAAGCGCAAATGACTCCGATCCGTTGCAGAAAGATTGGGAATCAAGGAAATATTATCCAATACTTCCTTGACGTGAATGGCAACGGTGCCTTCGGGATGGCCAAATCGCGGCTCACCCCAAAGGAGGCCCTGTTGAAACTCCGGAACAGACAACAAGGTCTTTTCCAGCGGCGTTTCAGGGTATAGCCATCACCGCTTTGGAAATATCAATAAGAAATTATTCAGGGCACTTGTCATACCAGGAATTATTGGCGCAATTATAGGCGCAACCCTTGCATTTTTTGCTCAAAAAT
>JBBRWA010000232.1:0-9938 GCA_038246345.1 Chitinophagales bacterium | reverse complement strand
GTTGAAGAGCCCCCATTGGTACCGCATTGAATGACAATTTCTGTTTGTCCATCATTGTCAACATCAAGGATCAACGGCGCCTCAATATGGGTGGCACTCAAGCATTGATCTTGATAGCTCATCGCACCAGTCGCTCCGTTTATTATCCGCAGCCACTCCTGGTCGCGGTAAACAATGTCCGCAGAACCATCGCCACAAAAATCGAATATACTGGAACAGGTAATAGAAGAGGCATCGTTTACAGGGCGCGTCCACAATATTGTGAAATCATTTCTCAGGGCATAAAGGTTGGGGAAACTCACAAAACTGACGTCTAGCTGCCCATTTCCACTTAAATCTGCCACATTTACCCTGGAGGCGCCTTCTTGCCAGTTGTTTAGCAATTGAAACTGCCGCATGATGGTGGATGTTTGAATATCCCAGACAAATACAGTGTTGAAATTATTGACACTGTTCCTGCCCTGTACAATGGCATCCAAGTCGCCATCCCGATCGAAATCTGCAATACTCGTAAAGCCATCTGTCATGGGTGCATCAGCTGTAACTACGGCTGCGACAACCCCGGTTACCAGGTTTACGGAAAGCACCTGATTGCCCGCTACAATTTCAAGCCCGGAGCAGTCGGGACAAAAAGAGTCTGGCAGTGCATCTACGGCTACCGGAGAAGCAAAGGACAGCCCTGAAATTACACGGGCGGGGTGTTCGCCGGCAGAAACACCTGCGCCGCCTTGGGCCAGCAAAGCGCCAGTTTGTCCGCTAAATACTTGGTTTCCAATGTTTATTTCCGCCCAACCATCGTGGTCAAAATCCGCAATATTGGGTACCGCATACCGATAACGGGGATGATAGCCTACTTGAATTGTACTGGTAAATTTCAAGGTGCCGTCGTGCTCATAGCAATACAGCACCCGATCAAAACCTACGATGACAATTTCGCCAAAGCCATCATGATCCAGGTCGGCTATGGCTGGAGCGGTCCCCCCTGGCCAAACCGTGGGTGCCAAAACATGCACTTTTGTCAAGCCCGTGGCGCCATCAATCACATATAAATCAGGGGATTCAACGCGGGTGGTGACAATATCAGGAATACCATCGGCATCCATGTCGCCCGCTACAAGGGGTGAATATGTACCTGTCTCCGCATCAGAACTCCACTGGATACCCAAGGTGATTTGCCCGCACGGTGGCACATAGTAGCAGTCAGCATTGCAAGTGGTGTAGTAGAAATCCGTGCATTGGCCCGTGCAAGTGCAATCAGTATCAAAACAATCAATAAGCCCATCGCCGTCATCGTCGATACCGTTGTTGCAGTCTTCTACTGGTGCTTGCGCCAATAAAACAAAAGAAAAAAAGAAAAAAGGGATGGCAAGCATCAGCCGCCGGGTATACATTTTCAATAGCATGATTGGGTTTTGTTTTGAACGGGCATGAAAACGAACAAACTTACGATTTCATTTGCCCGTAAACACGATTAACAGTCTGTTTTGAAATTGAGACCGGGCGGGAACTAAAGCGGATTAGGGTGACAAATGTACGTTTTTGCAACAGATTGGTACTAGCCTCGAATAAGTATTAAACACATGCTGCAAATTTTAAACACCTATGTGTTTAAAAAAATATATGTTGCCCTGAAGCCCTACTTCTTCGCAATCTTCACCAATTCATTCAATTTCCACAACGCTTCCATCGGCGTCATGGTATTCAAATCAAGCCCTAAAAGCTCATCTTTGATTTTCATGGTATAATCATCCAGGTCAAAAATACGCAATTGCAACGGCGCAGCGATGTTTTTGACCTTTTTCTGCATTTGCGCCTGGGTTTCAGTTTTTTGCTTTTTCCCCTTACCGCCCTGATCTGCAATTTCCCCTTCAACCGATTGAGACTCCAAAGTTTTTAAGATTTCATTCGCCCGCTCTACTATGCTCTGCGGCATGCCCGCCATTCGGGCGACGTGAATGCCAAAGGAGTGGTTGGAGCCACCGGCCACAAGTTTGCGCAAGAAAATGACCTTTTGCCCGATTTCTTTGGTGCTAACGTGAAAATTATGCACCCTTTCATGGCTTTCAGAAAGCTCATTGAGTTCGTGATAGTGGGTGGCGAATAAGGTTTTCGGGTGCGCGCGCTCATTATCGTGCAGGTATTCCGTCAAACTCCAGGCAATGCTGATGCCATCATAGGTACTGGTGCCACGGCCAATTTCATCCAGCAGAATCAACGAACGGTCGCTGATGTTGTTCATAATCAGGGCGGTTTCGTTCATTTCCACCATAAATGTGCTTTCTCCCCCGCTGATGTTGTCACTGGCCCCTACGCGGGTGAATATTTTGTCGACCAGGCCAATGCGGGCGCTGGCGGCAGGCACAAAACTACCCATTTGAGCCATCAGGGTAATGAGGGCCGTTTGCCGCAACAGGGCCGATTTTCCCGACATGTTGGGACCTGTAATAAGGATAATTTGGACGGACTCACTGTCCAGGAAAAGGTCGTTCGGTACAAACGGCTCCCCAATTGGCAATTGTGTTTCGATGACCGGGTGCCTGCCATCACGAATATCGAGCATGGTGCTGTCGTCCAATTCCGGGCGTATGTAGTTGTTTTTCTGGGCACATTTTGCAAAAGAGAGCAGACAATCCAGGCGGGCAATCAAGTGTGCGTTGTTTTGAACCGCCTGGATGTAGTTCACAATCTCTTCTACCAAAGCCCGGAACAAGGTTTCTTCCAAGGCTTGAATTTTTTCTTCTGCGCCCAATATTTTGGCTTCCAGTATTTTTAGCTCTTCTGTAATAAAGCGCTCCCCATTGGAAATGGTTTGTTTGCGTGTCCATTCCGGCGGCACCTGATCTTTCCATTTGGACGTTACTTCGATGTAATAGCCGAAGACATTGTTGAAGGCTATTTTTAGGCTGGTAATACCCGTGCGTTCAATTTCACGCTGCTGGATTTCGAGCAACAGCTCGCGGCTATTGCGCACGATATGCCGGAGTTCGTCCAGCTCGGGGCTGCAACCATCGGCCATCGCCCCACCCTTTCTGATGTCGGCAGGAGGTTCGGGGCCAATGTCGCGTTCAATGCGGGTACGCAAGGTCAGGCAAGGGTTTAGCCCCTCTGCAAAGCGGGAGATTACGGCGGACAACTGGCTCTCGGCAATGGATTGTTGTTGCAGCAGCAGTTTCAATTGCTCAATTGCCAACAATGCCTTCCGCAATTGCATTACCTCGCGTGGACTGATTTTTCCCACTGAAGTTTTTGCCATTAGCCTTTCCAGGTCTCCAATATGCCTGATTTGCGGTTCTATTTCGCCGGAAAAGGCTTGGTTCTCCACCAAAAGCTGCACCGTATCGTGCCTGTCTTTGATCTGGTTGAGGCTGGTCAGGGGCAGCAGCATCCATTTGCGCAGCAACCGGGCTCCCATGGGCGATACGGTTTTGTCAAGCACTTGATACAAGGAAACGCCGTTTTCATGGTTGCTCGATACCAGTTCAAGATTTCGGATGGTGAAACGATCGAGCCAAACGTATTTTTCAGTTTGAAGCCTGCTGAGGGTTGAAATATGGGTGAGGTGGTTGTTCTCCGTTGCGGCAAGGTAGTGCAGGGCGGCTCCTGCAGCTGTTTGGGCGAGATCCAGGTCTTCTATGCCGAACCCTTTCAAGCTGGCAGTCTGGAAATGTGTGAGCAGTTTTTCCCGGGCAAAATCGCGGGTAAAAATCCAGTCTTCGAGTGTATTGGTGTAAAACTTGTCCCCATAAACGGCTGTAAATTCCTTCACCCTGCTTTTTGGCAGCACCACTTCAGCAGGTTTGAAACTCTGCAACAGCTTGTCAATAGTGCCGCTATCACCTTCTGATACAAAAAACTCACCCGTCGAAATATCCAGGAAAGACAGCCCAAACTGTTCATTTTTACCGTAAGCCAATGTTGCCAAAAAATTATTGGCATTGTGATCTAGTAAGGCATCTTCCGTGGTAACGCCAGGGGTAACAACTTCCGTGACCGCACGGTGTACCACTTTGCCAGGCGTCGGCTTTTCCATTTGTTCGCAAATTGCCACGCGGTAGCCTGCACGAACCAGGCGCGGAAGATAGGTGTCCAGCGAATGGTACGGGAATCCAGCCAGTTCAACATCAGAACCGCCATTATTTCGACTGGTCAGCGTAATGCCCAAGGCGCGGCTGGTCTTGATGGCATCTTCGCCAAAGGTTTCATAAAAATCGCCCACACGAAACAACAGCACCGCATCCGGGTATTTGGTTTTTACCTGGATAAATTGTGTCATCAACGGCGTGGTGCCGCTGTCATTCTTTGATCCACCCTCTTTTTTTGTCCTTGCCATGCGTTTTTGTTAAAATTCGCCGATGAATTTGCACTGTTTGTATTTTCTCTGACGGCAAATGTAGTAAGTCATGCCGCTGCTTTCTAACTTCGCCCCAATATTCAATAACACTAGACGTTGACATGGACATTTTTAGCAATCTAACGAAAGAAGAAATTGAGGCACTGAAAGCCGCCCCTGCATTGGTAACCATACTTGTTGGTGCCGCAGACGGACAATTAGATGGAGAAGAGCGCAGCTGGTCAGAACGGCTGATTCGTACCCGAACATACGCTGGTCAAGCAGACTTGCAGGAGTTTTACCGCTCCATTTCAGAAGGATTCTGGGTACGTATACAGCATGAAATGTCCACTTTGCCCAGCGATGTGGAGACGCGCAGTACGGTACTTTCGGATCGTTTGACGCAATTAAATCCAATTTTGGCCAAGCTGGATACTGAACTGGCCCGCAGTTTGTACAAAGGCCTGCTTGGCCTTGCTGAAGAAACAGCAAAAGCATCTGGTGGCTTTTTGCGCATTGGCGCTGTCTCATCGGAAGAGCATGAGTGGGTGAAATTGCCGATGATAGAGGCTATTGAAGCAGGGGAAGGCACCAAGGAGGATAAGAGCGCCTTTGACCAGAATATTTGGGGGGAATAGAAGGGGCGGTTTCAGGGTTTCAGGTTTCAGACACGACCCCATAGTTTGATAACCTCCATAGCTTCCTTGACATCGTGTACACGGAGGATGTTTGCACCTTGTTGCAGGGCAACCATGTGCAGGGCAGTCGTGCCATTCAAAGCATCCTTTGGATTCACGCCCAATGGCTTGCAGATCATGGATTTACGCGAGATGCCCGCCAATACGGGAAGGTCAAGAACGCGCTTGAAAACATGCAGGTTGCGCAACAAAGCGAAGTTATGCTCCACTGATTTTCCAAAACCAAAGCCAGGGTCCAGGACAATGTCATGCACGCCCATGCCCTGTAGTTTTTCAACTTTTTGGATAAAAAAATCAAGTATTTCCAGCACAACGTCTTCGTAATGAGGGTTTTGTTGCATGGTGTTTGGAGTGCCTTGCATGTGCATGAGGATGTAGGGAACTTGCAGTTTTGCGGTTGTTTCGGCCATTTGCCCCCTTCCCCCGGAAATATCGTTTACAATGGAAGCGCCTGCGGCAATAGCTTCCGATGCCACGTTTGCCCGCCAGCTGTCTATGGACAAAATGGTGTCGGGAAAACGGTTTAAAATAGTGGTGATAATGGGCAGTACCCTTGTAAGTTCTTCGGCTTCTGAAATTGTTGCGGCTCCCGGCCTTGAGGAAGCCCCGCCTATATCCAGGATGCTGGCGCCAGCTTCCAACATCTTTTCTACTTGTTGGAGCAGGGAGGTTTCATCGCTATAGCGGCCACCATCAAAGAAGGAATCTGGCGTGACGTTTAGGATGCCCATGACGATTGGGCTGGAGAGATCGATAAGGTTGGTTTTACAGTTCATTTTTGGGATGTTTTTATCTCCACAGAGGACACTGAGTTACACAGCGGTTTTCACAGAGGAAAAAATAATGAGGCTTCGCCGCTTCTTGGTTAAAAAGCACCTCTGTGGTGAAAGAAAAACCTCTGTGTAAACCTCTGTGCAACGCCGTGTCCTCTGTGGTGATTCATTGCGTTTACAAGCTGAAAACCTCCTTCCGCATTACCCAATCCAACTGCGGATCATCGCCCAACTGGAAAACCTCCGTGCCACAAATCTCATACCCACAGCGCTCATAAAAATGAACTGCGCGCGGGTTTCTTTGCCAAACGCTCAACCAAATCCAATCCGATTGTGCCAATTGAGCCTGCTGGTAACAAAAATCAAGCAAGATTTCACCCAATCCATTGCCTTGCCATTTGGGATCGACGTATATCCGCTCAATTTGGAAATACTTGCCAGTGTTTAAGGATTCCGTGTAGGTGCCAACATTCAATTTTAGATAGGCCACAAGGTCTCCCTCCAGCCACCCCAACCAAAATGTAGACTGGGGCTGTTGTATTTCTTTGCTGAATTGTTCCGCCGTAAATGCTTCGTGGCAGTATTTGTCAAAATCCTCGGGTTCGTTCATGGCTTCATAAGCCACACGGAACGTTCGTTCTGCAAATTCAAGCAGCAATTCCACATCCTCCAATGTAGCTTTTACCAACTCCATCATATCAAACTTGAATTACACCTACATTAAATTTTTCAACGGGTGCATTGTTGGCCGCTTCGATACCCATGCTGATCCATTTTCGAGTGTCGCGTGGGTCAATGATAGCATCTACCCAAAGTCGGGCAGCGGCGTAATAGGGTGTGGTTTGGTCATCGTAGCGGGCTTTTATTTTCTTAAAAAGCTCCTTTTCTGCTTCAGGGTCTGGTGGGGAGCCCTTGCTCACTAAGGATTGAACCTGAATTTGCGTCATTACTTTGGCGGCTTGTTCACCACCCATGACCGCAATTTTGGCGCTGGGCCATGCCGCTATCAGGCGCGGATCGTACGCTTTACCGCACATCGCGTAATTGCCAGCACCGTATGAATTTCCGATGATGATGGTGAATTTTGGCACCGTAGAATTCGCCACCGCATTCACCATCTTTGCGCCGTCTTTGATGATGCCGCCGTGCTCGGAGCGGGTGCCGACCATAAAGCCAGTCACATCTTGCAAGAATACCAAGGGAATCTTTTTCTGGTTGCAATTCAAGATGAAACGCGTGGCTTTATCCGCTGAATCTGAATAAATTACGCCACCAAACTGGATTTCCCCTTTGGCATTTTTAACCAACAAGCGGTTGTTCACCACAATGCCCACTGCCCAACCATCTATGCGGGCATAGGCTGTTATGATGGTCTTTCCGTAGTGTTCCTTATATTGTGTCAACTTGCCTTCATCGACAATGCGGCGCAACATTTCAACCGTGTCGTAAGGTTTTGCGCCATTTTCCGGGTAAATTTCAAAAATGTCTTTGCTGCCATCCCCCACAGGTGGTTTGGACGCTTCGCGACTAAATCCCGCTTTATCAAAACTGCCGAATTTATCCACCAAATCCTGTACCGTATCAAGGCAAGTCTTTTCATCGGGCATTTTGTAGTCCGTCACGCCAGAGATTTCAGAATGTGTGGCCGCGCCGCCAAGGTCTTCCTGATCGGCATCTTCGCCAATAGCGGCTTTTACCAAATAAGGACCAGCCAGAAATACGGAGCCTGTGTTCTCAACAATCAGTGCCTCATCCGACATAATAGGCAAATACGCCCCACCGGCCACGCAAGCGCCCATGATGGCGGCAATTTGTGGAATTCCTGCAGATGAAAGCCGGGCATTATTGCGAAATATGCGGCCAAAATGTTCTTTATCTGGGAAAATTTCGTCTTGCATGGGCAGATAAACCCCGGCCGAGTCCACAAGATAAATGATGGGCAGCCTGTTTTCGAGGGCAATTTCCTGCGCGCGCAGGTTCTTTTTTCCGGTGATGGGGAACCAGGCACCAGCTTTTACAGTCGCATCGTTGGCAACGACGATCACTTGTCTGCCGCGAACATACCCGATTACCACCACTACCCCACCCGCAGGACAACCCCCATGCTCTTTGTACATTTCATAACCCGCAAAAGCGCCAATTTCAATACGTTCCTTTTCAGGATCGAGCAAGTAGTTGATGCGCTCTCGTGCGCTCATTTTCCCTTGGGAATGTAGCTTTTCGATCCGCTTTTCACCACCGCCCAGGTAAATATTTCCCAGGTGGCGGTTCATTTTGGAAACGGCGAGCAGCAGCGAATCGGCATTCATCTCAGCTTCCAGGTCAAGTTTTTTAGTAGACATCGTCAGGCAAAATATTAGGTTTGGCCCAAATGTACAGCGAAACAGGCAGCGAAGGTGTGGTTTTTATGTATATTTCGAGCTAATTAGACACATGGATCACAAGACAGTAGATTTCATCTCAGACCCAAGCCTTTTCTCAAAAAAAGAAAACCTTTACCTGGAAGTGCGCCGAAAGGAAGGCAGGGTACTTGACGACGATTTTGTGGTTAATCTTCCAGATGTTTCATTATCAAGCCCTTACGCAAAAGAGTGGCGCTGGCGCAAGCGCTCCTTTTTAAGCCTCTTACAGTACCTTCAAGCCCAACAACCTGGCGCTTTACGCATACTTGATCTTGGTTGCGGCAACGGCTGGATGTCGAACCGCCTGGCAGAAAACCCGAAATGGGATGTGACGGCTGTTGACTTGAACAAGGAGGAACTGGAGCAAGGTGCCCGTTTGTTTGGTCGTGAAAAACTGCGTTTTCTATATGCTGATATACTTGGAAAGGAGTGTCAAAATCTGGAGGCTGTGGGAAAGTTTCAGGTCATCATATTGGCCGCATCCGTACAGTATTTTCTGAATATGGAGGAATTGATAGTTTGCTTAAGCCGCTTATTATCCGATAATGGCGAAATTCATTGCCTCGATTCCCATTTTTACCCTGACAAAACTGCGGCGGCGGCGGCTAAGCAACGCACCTTGGATTACTACACCAGTATTGGTGCGCCAGAAATGGCAGCGTACTATCATCACCATCTATGGCCGGACATTCAGCGCCTGGGCGGGGAAAATTTGAACGTCGGTATTTGGACTAAATTGAAGCAAAAGGCAGGGTATCTGGCAAATTTCCCTTGGATTCGGCTGCGGAAACCCTGAATTAAACATGCGTCATCCCGGATTTTTTTTGGAGGAAACAGGTGTAAATTAGGGTATTTGTATGTACTTTTTGGTCGGACGAAGAAAATCCGGGATGACCCATGTTACGACAAATATTTACCCACAATCGGCAGTCGCCGGCCCATACCAAAAGCTTTAGTGCTTACCCGCAACACCGGGGCGGCCTGCTCCCGCTTAAATTCATTGATGTTGACCAAGCGCAGTACCCGCAGCACGGTGGCTTCATCAAAACCCTTGGCAATCAACTCATTGGGGCCTTGGCGGCGTTCGATATATTGGTACAGCAGCGGATCGAGCACCTCGTAGGGTGGCAGGCTGTCGCTGTCTTTTTGATCGGGCCGAAGCTCGGCGCTTGGAGGCTTTACAATTGTATTTTCCGGGATTAGCTCTTTTGGGTTGTTGAGGTAACGGGCAAGCTCATAGACTTCCATTTTGTACACATCGCCCAGTACCGAAATGCCGCCGCACATGTCGCCATACAAGGTGCCGTAGCCAACAGCCATTTCACTTTTATTGGTCGTATTGAGCAAGATTAACCCAAACTTATTGCACATCGCCATCAGCAACATGCCCCGCACACGCGCTTGAATATTCTCCTCGGTTACATTGAAAGGCAAACCCTCAAAATGCGGTTGGAGGGTAGATTCAAAAACATCGTACATGGGCTTGATGGGTACAATATCGTATTGAACACCAAGGTTTTCTGCCAAAATTCGAGCATCATCCACGGAGTGGCCCGTGCTGTACTGACTGGGCATGAGCAGCACCCGCACATTCTCTTTTCCCAGGGCTTTTACCGCCAAAACGGTGGTCACCGCAGAGTCGATACCGCCCGACAAGCCTATAATGGCCTGTTTAAACCCCAGTTTTTTGAAATAGTCCTGAATGCCCAAAACAAGGGCATCATGGATCAACTTT
>JBBRWA010000231.1:0-10063 GCA_038246345.1 Chitinophagales bacterium | reverse complement strand
TTATCCCCTAAAAACAAGGCGATTGTGCTGAAGGTGGTGTACTGGTTGAATGTTTAGGCCAAAAATCACCAAATCAGTTCTTCTTTCGCCAAATATCGCTGCACATAGTCCTCAATACCCGCTTCCAGGCCATAAAATGGCTGCTGATAACCCGCTGTGCGCAACTTACTCATGTCTGCCTCCGTGAAATACTGATAGGTATCGCGTATATCGGCGGGCGTGTCAATGAAGGATATATTTGGCTCCATGCCCAGCGCGTTGAACGTACTGCTGGCCAGGTCGTAGAAGGTGCGTGCCTTGCCCGTACCGAGGTTATAAATGGCGTTGGCGGGCTTATTCTCCAGAAAATACAACAGCACATCCACCAAATCCTTGACATAAATAAAATCGCGGCTTTGCTCCCCGTCCTTATAATCGGGGCGGTGCGAGCGGAAAAGCTGCATGGCGCCCGTGGCCTTAATTTTGCGTGCCGTGTGCATAATCACCGAAGCCATACGCCCTTTGTGATACTCATTCGGACCATAAACATTAAAAAACTTAAACCCCGCCCAGCCCCCCCGCCCAGCCCCCCCGGTGGGGGGGAGAATGCGTTCGTTTGGCATTTGTTGGAGGAGCCAAACATCGAAGTCTTGTTTGCTCTGGCCATAAGGGTTGAGTGGTTTAAGGTTTGGAATCAGGGCATGGTCGTCGGAGTAGCCCGATTCGCCGAGCCCGTAGGTGGCTGCGCTGCTGGCGTAGAGGAAAGGAATGTCAAAGCCCGCGCAGAGCATCCAAAGGGCTTTGGAGTACTCCAGGTTCAGCTCGTCGAAAATGGCGACATTGGTTTCTGTGGTATCGGTACGGGCTCCCAGGTGCAGTATTGCCTGCACATCGTTGTGGTTGCGTTCGAGCCAGCGCATGAAGTTCATACGGTGTACCTGGCCCCAGAGTTGCTTGCCTTCCAGGTTTATATTCTTATCGGGTCGACTAAAATCATCCACCGCCAGTACGTCTTTGTAGCCTGCATCGTTGAGGCGCTGCACCATACACGAACCAATAAATCCTGCTGCTCCGGTAACTACTATCATAAAGGTGATGCTTTAATTGTTGTAAATTGAAGATACTGTTCCGCTAGCTGCGCGTGGTGATTGGTGATTGGTTGAATGGTGACTAGTGCTCATCGGTTGTGCTTCGGCTTAGCATTGTGTTTCAGCACCCTAGTGCCGCGTCCGGCAGTTGATCAATTTCTCAACGTATCAATTGTCAAACGATGCGTGCTGAAAAAAAATTCCAAATTGGAAAAGAATGCTGTGCTACTAATCACCATTCAACCAATCACCAATCACCACGCGCAGCTACTGGAACGGGGGCTCTGGCATTTCTGCAAAGGTAAAGTGCCGCTGGGACTTGTAGCAGCTGCAATGTAGGCCATGAAGGAGGGAAAAAGTTTTAATTAATTTGCATTATCAGCCCTTTTGCTTCCCCAAGCGGCAAAAATAGCGCGGGGGGAGGTAACTTCGCCCCATCGATTTTACAACTTTGAAATTTCACCGTGCAACCAACTACTCCCCCCCTACGTACAGGTAAAACCTATTTCGCCTCCGATTTCCATCTGGGCGCCGATGCGCGACTGACAAGTGCTGAACGGGAGCGGCAGTTGCTGCGTTGGCTCGATATGGCAGCTCAGGACGCTGCCGAGATTTATTTGGTAGGTGATTTATTTGAGTTTTGGTTCGAATACAAAACCGTGATACCCAAGGGATTCAGTCGTTTGATGGGCAAATTGGCTGAACTGCGCGATGGAGGGTTACCCATACAAGCGTTTACAGGCAACCACGATCTGTGGATGTTTGGCTACTTTGAACAAGAGTTTGGCATCCCGGTGCACCGCAAGCCCATTCAAGTGGAAATTCAGGGGAAATCGTTTTTCATCGGGCATGGCGACGGACTGGGCCCTGGGGATATGGGCTACAAACGCATGAAAAAGGTGTTTACCCACCCGGCCAGTCAGTGGCTTTACCGCTGGGTGCACCCCGATTTTGGCACCCGGCTCGCCAATTTTTTCTCCAAACAAAGCAGGGCCGCGACACCACCCGCAGAACGCAATTGGCTGGGAGAAGACAAAGAATGGCTGTTGCAGTATTGTCAGCGGAAAGTTGAGCTGGGTGTGGCACCTGATTATTTCGTGTTTGGCCACCGGCATTTGCCTATTGATTGGCGTTTGAACAACGAGCGCAGCCGGTACATCAATCTGGGTGATTGGATGTGGCACAGCTCTTATGCGGTGTTTGATGGGGAGGATGTGGAGGTTTGTTTTTTTGAAAATAAAGGGGAGGTAACGTGTAATTGGAGGAGGTAACGACGTAATTGAGCCCTTGCTTACTCCGCTCACTAAAAAAGACATATATCCATTACTGCTTACCAAATCACTTGAAGATTCGATGATAAACCATACGGATCAAAAAGAGCGTCTTTGGTAACAACGGGCATTTTTTCTACAATTGACTGGCCAAAAATCAACCTGTCAAAAGGGTCGCGATGGTGAAAAGGGAATGCTGTCGACTGTAAGATATGAGATAGATCAATCGGCATAAGATTAAACCCTTTTTGGACAACATCCTTGAAAAAGTCACCCAAAGGGGCATTAAGTCCAAGTTTCCCAAGGCTGTTTTTTATGGCGATCTCCCAAAGACTAACAACGCTTATGAAGAAATCGTTTTCCGGGCTTTCAATCAGATGTAATGCGTTGGTACTTAAATCAGAAACGCCTTTGTAATACCAGAGAAATGAATGGGTATCGAGCAACAGGTTCATACCAAATAATCTTTGAAGTCATCCAATGGTGCGTCGAAGTCAGGCGCAATCTTTATTTTTATGTCTCCACACCCGAATTTTGGTTTCCTTTTAACATCAGACTTTCCCTCCAACAGAAACGCCCTTTTTTCTCTGTCTTTCAAAAAAAGTAAGAAGTCTAATAATTCCCGCTTCATATATTCAGGAAGTGTTGCGCTTTCCCGCATGAGGATATCTTGATAGGACGTGGCAATATTTTTAGAAACTTGAAAAATGAATTCTAAGCTCGTTTAGGCTGATACTTTTAGATTTCTCTGCAAATTTGCGGAAATTTCTGCTTTTCCAAATTCATCCTGCTCAACTTACAGTGTTAACCCTAAATTGCTGTGCACATACCACAAAGTTCCCCGTTGCTAGCTTTTTTGCCACCTAAAACTTACAAAACTTCTTATTTTTTCAGTCGCCCACCCCCCATTCACCCCTATTTTGTCTATTCTTCCCGTTGCTGCATCCAAATTCCGTAATTTTGCGATGTTGGTGGCGTTTTACCTGTAGTTTTACCAAAACATCGCTTTTCACACACTGTAAATTAAACAAAATTTTCTTTAGAACATGAATTTTAAAAAATTTATCGCAGTAATGGCGCTGTGCCTGCCCATGATAATGCTTTCTGCACAAGGCAAAGCACCAGACAACTGGTTCACCCTCGACCCTACCAAAGACAACGTGAACGGTACGGGTGGTGACGAAGCCCTAAAACTCTTGAAAGCAAAAGGCAAAAAAGGCGAAACCGTTATCGTTGCTGTACTTGATTCCGGCGTAGAAGTGGATCACGAAGACCTCGTGGATGTTATGTGGACCAATCCGAACGAAATCCCGGGCAACGGCAAAGACGATGACAACAACGGCTATATCGACGACATCCATGGATGGAACTTCCTCGGTGGCAAAGACGGCCGCAATGTAGACCACGAAACCTTGGAGCTCACCCGCGAATATGTGCGCTTGGGAAAGCGTTTCAAAGGCACTGACCCAAAAATGTTGCACGGCGATGCGAAGAAAGAGTATGCTTATTACGAAAAAGTAAAAGAAGACTTCGAAACCCAGCGTGCTGAAGCTGAAAAGGACATGGAAGGCGCTATGGAACAAATTAAGCCCATTGAAGACGCTTTCACCAAGGTTGAAAAGGCTTTGGGTAAAAAGGAAATTACGGCTGACGACCTGAAAGACATCAAAACTGAAGATAACGAGGATCTTGCCGGAGCTGTAGGTATGCTGAAACGCGTAATGGCCAACGGCTTATCCGGACGCGACGACCTGGAAAAGTACAAAAAGCAACTTTCCGGTTCTTTGGAATACAACCTCAACCCAGACTACAACCCACGTGACATCGTTGGTGACGACCCGTACAACCTTGACAGCCGTTTCTACGGCAGCAACGATTACGAAGGCCCAGATGCTTTCCACGGCACCCACGTTTCGGGTATCATCGCTGCTAACCGCAACAACGACAAAGGCATACGCGGCATCGCCGACAACGTGCGCATCATGACCGTACGCTGCGTGCCAGATGGCGACGAGCGCGACAAAGACGTTGCCAATGCTATTTACTACGCGGTCGATAATGGCGCGAGCATCATCAACATGTCGTTCGGTAAAGGCTACAGCCCTCAAAAAGCGTATGTAGATGCCGCCATGAAATACGCTTCCGATCATGATGTGCTGCTCGTCCACGCCGCAGGCAACAGTTCCGAAGACAACGACAAAATAGGCAATTTTCCGAACGATGACTACGACAAGCCCGTCAAAAAAGGCCTGTTCAAAAAGGAGAAACAAGTACCAAGCTGGATGGAAATCGGTGCCTTGAACTTTAAATCTGGCGAAAAACGTGCGGCTAGCTTCAGTAACTACGGCAAGAAAAATGTGGATCTTTTCTCGCCTGGCGTAGCACTTTATTCTACCGTTCCAGACGGTGGTTACGGCAACGCAAGCGGTACTTCCATGGCTTGCCCTGCTGCGGCAGGTGTGGCGGCGATTCTCCGCTCTTATTACCCCGAGCTTTCTGCCATTCAAGTGAAATCTATCCTGGAAAAATCAGTGGTAAAGCAAGACGGTGAAGTATTGAAGCCAGGCTCTACAACAGAAAAAGTAAAGTTCTCCGATCTTTGCGTGAGCGGCGGCACCATCAGCGCCACCAACGCGGTAGAGATGGCCGACAAGACAAAAGGCAAAAAAGTAAAAAAAGCTATCTGGCGTGACGCTGGCAGCGGCAAATTGAAGAAAAACCTGGCCAAGGATCCACGCGCTTAAGTCGCAGGTTCTGTCGTTTTAGGGCACCCCGTTTGGCTGTTGTGGCCAGGCGGGGTGTTTTTTGGAGGGGTGTGATTCCGAGCGAAGCGAGGAACCTGATGGTATTTTGCATCCCAGGTTCCTCGCTATGCTTGGAATCATACCCCTTTAGAGCTTGAGTTGGCTGGAACCGTTTCCGCCAGCACACTGGCTGGTTCAAATTGAATCCGATTTGAGTTAAGAGCAAACGGCCTTGCTCCGAATTTAAAAATTTAAGGGTCGCTCAAAACTGGCCACTTATCCGATTCCATCGTGATGAAAAGCATGTATACGAAGCTGGCTCCAGGCACCTACACCGTCCAGGTATATGCACAGGCCGCCCCTGCTGGCACTGCCACCGGCGTGATTCTTGACTCCGGTGGATGGGGCGAAGTGATTCTTGCGACAGAATTTTAAGCCTGAATGGATGCTGAACGCTTTGAACTTTTTTTGAAGCGTTCAGCATTCTAACAGAATGAGTTCTTGCTGGGGAATCAGACATCACTGACGCTCGCCAGGAAGCCACAGACCTCCCTTCTCCCGCATACAAAAGGCGAAATACCGCCACCGATGAAACTATTTCCCGGCACGCGTTGTTTTAACCGAGAACTGCAATAGGCAGCTCCGAATTATTTTAACGTAAAACATACTTATCGGTACCTACTTATTCCGTATTTTTTAATTGATAATCTCGTATTTCAACCAATTATCCATTCTAAACATCACCCACCATTAATTTTACACCGTTTAATCCGCGAATTCCCTATTACTTTGCGTTGAAAAAACGTATTTTACCAAACACACATGACCAAGAAAAAGAAGTCTGGCGGCAGAAAGATGACCGCCCAACAGCTTCAAATCGAAATCCTCAAATACTTGCTCGGGCACCCCAAGAAGCAATTCTCTCCGGAACAAATTACCCAGCAACTCCGCGTCGAAAACAATAAAGATTCCGCAGAACACGCCTTACGCCAATTGGTCGAGGTGGGTTCGGTGATGGAGCATTCCCTCAACCGATTCAGCATTGCATTGGGCAACCTGACCACTGCTCCCAACGAAGAAGTGGCTGAGGAGCCGACTAAAACCCGCGTTGAAAAAAGCCGGGTTGAGCCTTTCCAGAAGCCAGAAATATCCCGCGACAAATCCAGTTCCCGCGATTCTAAAACTCGCAAAACCATTGAGGGTCGCGTAGACATGACCCGCACGGGCGCGGCCTACATTGTGTCTGAAATGCTCGACACCGATGTATACGTATCGCCCAAGCACGTCAATGGCGCCCTGAATGGCGATACCGTGCAGGTGCTGCTGTTCCCGGCACCTCCCATGCGCCGTGGCGGACAACCCCAGCGCAAGCCCGAAGGCGAAGTGCTGATGGTGCTCAAACGCGCCAATGAGATTTTTATGGGCACCCTGCGCATCAGCCGTAAGTACGCGCTGTTTATGCCCGACAACCCCAACATGCCCACCGATATTTTCATCCCGCTCGAAGCATGCGCTGGTGGCCAGGATGGCGATAAAGTGGTGGTGCAAGTCACCGATTGGCAAGAAGGGAAAGGACGGGTTCCCGTGGGCAAAGTAAGCCAGGTGTTAGGCAAAGTAGCTGGCAATGACTTTGAAATGAAGAAAATCCTGATCAATCAGGGCTTTCCGCTGCAACATTCTGAAGAAGCCGAGGCTGAAGCGGCCCGCATCCCGGAAAAAATTTCGCCACAAGAAATTCAGCGCCGCCGCGATTTCCGCGACGTGCTCACGTTTACCATCGACCCGGAAGATGCCAAGGACTTCGACGATGCCCTGAGCATTGAAACCCTCGAAAATGGCCACATCGAAATAGGCATTCACATCGCTGATGTGACCCATTTTGTCAAACCCGACTCCATACTGGACAAAGAGGCTTACGGCCGCAGCACCTCGGTGTACCTGGTGGACCGCTGCAACCCCATGTTGCCAGAAAAAATATCCAACAACCTTTGTTCGCTGGTGCCAGAGGAAGATCGGCTTACGTTCTCCGCGGTGTTCACTTTTGATGAAAAAGATAAAATCGTAAAACGCTGGTTTGGCAAAACGGTGATTTTCAGCGACAAACGCTTTTCGTACGAAGAAGCCCAAACCATCCTGGATGGCAAGCCTTCCAAGGCACTGAATGCACACCCGCTTTTTGAGCAGCTCGACTGGGCGCTAACAAACCTCAACCGCCTTTCCAAAAAAATGCGGAAGGATCGGGAGAAAAACGGCGCTATTTCCTTCGAAACAGATGAAGTGCGTTTCCGCCTGGATGAAAACGGTACGCCCATTGAAGCCTACGTAAAGGAGCGCAAAGACGCGCACATGCTCATTGAAGACTTCATGCTGCTGGCCAACAAAGAAGTGGCCTTGTACATGCAACCACCTCCCGCTAAACGCGGCGAAATGCAGGCTGCACATGCCAGCGGAAAGCCGATACCGTTCATCTTCCGCGTCCACGACCTGCCCGACATGAGCAAAGTGGCCGATTTTGCCCGATTTGCTACCGAGCTTGGCTACCCCATGAAAATTGATACGCCCGAGCAAATAGCGAAAGCCTTCAACGGCCTTATGCACGCGGCGCACAAAAATGAGCGCTTGAAATTGCTGGAACCACTGGCCATCCGCACCATGTCGAAAGCGGTATACTCCGCCGAGAACATCGGCCACTACGGCCTCGGGTTTTCGCATTACAGCCATTTTACCTCGCCCATACGCCGCTATTCCGACGTACTGGCGCACCGAATCCTGGAGCGCAACCTTGACGGTAAAACTTACCGTGTGGATGAAGCTAAACTGGAAGAGCAGTGCAAACACGTCAGCAACCAGGAGCGCAAAGCTGCTGATGCTGAACGCGAAAGCATCAAGTATAAACAAGCTGAATTCCTCAAAAACAAGATCGGAGAAACCTTCGAAGGCGTGGTGAGCGGCATGATCGAACGCGGCTTCTTCGTGGAGCTGCCCGACTCAAAAGCCGAAGGTCTGGTTGAATTCAAATACCTGGCCGATACCTATACGCTGGCAGACGGCAACTTGAAGGCCGTTGGTCGCCGTTATAAAAAGGAGATCAAAATGGGTGATCGGTTGATGGTGAAGATTGCGGCGGTGGATATGGGGAAAAGGCAGATTGAGATGGAGTGGGTGGAGTGAGTTCTGTCCCACTTACTGCAACCTGAGTGCGATAACACCCGAAAACTCATTATCTCTGTAAAAAAAAGTCATGGCACCAGATACTTCCCTTTCAAGAATCGAAATTAACTCGGACGTATTGGCAGGCAAGCCTGTTATTAAAGGCACGAGGTTGAGTGTTCCTTTTATTGTGGGCCTTTTGGCTTCTGGCATGAGTATAGAAGATGTGCTTGTAGAGTATCCGCGATTGCACAGAGATGATATTCTTGCTTGCCTTTTGTTTGCTACAAAGGCGTTAGAAAGTAGCCTTTTCCTCCCTTTTGAACAGCATGCCTGAGGAATTTCTAGTGGATGAAAGTACTGGCCCAAGCGTCTCACGTTGGTTGCTTGGACTCGGCCATTAGGCCTATTCTGCCTATGACGAAAACCCAGGAATCTCAGATCGGGAAATCTGCCATTTCGCTTTTGAGGGAAATTGGCTAATTGTCACTAATGACAAAGATTTTGGAGAATTGGTTTTTAAAGATGGAGCCACATCATGGCAAAGTATTGCTCCGCCTTGAAGAGGAAACAGTGGCGAATAAAATCTTAGTATTGCGCCAATTGCTTGAACTGCATGGGGAAAACATTGCCGGACATTTTACAGTGGTTTCGGAGAATGGTGTTCGAATGGTTTGCCCCCCCTACCCCTCAAAATGCAACGACAACGTAAACGTTCTTGACATCACCTTATCCAACACCGTACTTTGCTGTAGTTTGTCGTTGTAAATCAAGATGTTGTTCAAGCCTTGTGAGACTTTAATTTCGGGTGAAAAGATAAAATACGGGAAGAAAAACTGAATGCCTGCGCCGTATTCGATCTGGAAATCCGTGGGCGCTATCTTCACCAAACCCGCAGCTTGGCGGGTACGCGAATCGCTGGCAACGTCGAAGGAGTATTTCACCCCACCGATGACAAACAACCGAAAATCATGGTAGGTGGCCGACTTGTAGCGCACGTGAAAGGGCAGCTCCACCAACACCGACTCAATGGGGCGGTTGATGATCCGGCCAGAGCCTGGTGGTGTATAGCGTATGCTGTGCTCTGCAAAGGAAAGGGTTGGCAGAAAACGGATGTCAAAGTATTCCCCAATTCGAAGGTTCGACACAATACCCAGGTTGAAGCCAGGGCCCGTTACCGATTCAGCCCGTGCGAAAGAGTCGTTGCGGATGAAGTCTTTTGAATGGAAAATGCGGTAATTGCTGGAATTATAGCCCAATGTGATACCGAAATAGTAGGGCTTTTGGGCAAAATCGAGGTAGTTCAGGTTGGAGCCTTGGTTGTGTTGTGCCAATGCCGAAGGCAGTTGGGTACCACCCAATAGAACCAGCAGGGCAAAAACTCTGGCTGTTGGCAGAATGCTGTTGGCTGTTGGCCGTTGGCCAATGGCCATTGGCAGCGCAACAGGTACAAGCATATTATTTGTCGTAAGGGGCCAACGGCCCACGGCCAAAAGCCAAAAGCCTATTTTACGGCTGAGTAAATGGAGCATATTCCGAGCGTCAATCGTTCGCATGATGGGTTCTGGAAACCTGTTTTAATGAGAATATTCTTAAAGTCTTCGCCTTCCGGGAAAGCCTGTACACTTTCGAATAAATAAGTGTAGGCCCGCACGTCGCGGCTTGTTAAACGCCCAATAAAGGGTAAAACGTATTTGAAGTAAGTATTGTACAGTTGTTTAAACGGAAAAATGTTCGGTTTTGAGAATTCCAGGATCACCAAACGGCCTCCTGGGCGCATCACCCGCAACATTTCAGCCAAGCCTTTTTCCAGGTTTTCGAAGTTGCGCAC